>VAYC01000173.1 GCA_005885025.1 Actinomycetota bacterium
CCCGGCCGGGATCGTGGACGGAGGCGAGGCGTTCATCGAACGCTCGCCGAACGCTGCGGAGCCGGAGCCGGCGACCGTCAGCAGAACGGCGAGGCACATCGAGGTTGCGAAGAGTCTGGCGGGACTGCGCACGTGAGACCTCCTCTGATCGAGAGTCACCCTGTTCATGTCGGGCATGAATCGGCAACGGACCAGAATCGTTTAGGAACCCTGGAAGGAACGAACAGAGCTTCACGGGCCCTCGAAGTCCTGACGTAGACTCCAGCCCGTCTCGCCGGTTGCAAGCTCCTCGATTCTTGGATCGAGACGACATGCTGAACGAAGAGATCCCCTGGGCCATCGAGACGTCCAAGGAGGGCGAGCGGTGGCGCTTCTTCGGCAAGGCGTGGACTCGCCGGGGTGAGCCGCTCATCGTGCACGGCGCCCCGCGGTTCCTTCGCTATCGATGCCTGGAAGGCGAGCACGAATGGAGCCCGCCCCTCGAACGCGCCGGGGATGAGCCGATGACGCTGATCGATCTCGACGCGGGCACCCGGCGAGACCTGTGGCCAGAGGAACAACACGCCGGCCTACCCGTCCTGCTGCCGGGAGGGGAGGAGGGGCGACTGCTCCGATTCGATCGAAGCCCCGAGGGGGACCGGTGGACCTGGGCGCTGGAGTTTCGGGGCCTACGGCGGTCCGAGTGAGCATCGGGATCCACCGATGAAAAGCATCGGACTGGTCGGCTTGCCGTACTCGGGCAAGTCGACATTGTTCACGGCCCTGACTCGGACCGGCGCTGCGGGCGGCCGCGCGAATCAGGCTGTCGTGCCGGTCCCGGACCCGCGTCCGGCCGTGCTGGCCGGGCTGGAGGGTTCCAAGAAGATCGTTCAGGCGCAGGTTCGGTTCGTGGACGTGCCCGGCGGTGCCACCGCTCAGGGCCTGGCTGCCCTCCGCGAGGCCGACGCCTTGTGTGTGGTGGTTCGCGCGTTCGGACCCGGCGCTGCTCCGACCGAGGAGCTCGCCGAGATCACCGCCGATCTGCTGCTGGCGGACCTGGCGGTCGTCGAGCGGTCACTGGAGAACGCCCGGAAGCGATCGACGGCTCGATCCGGAGGGGCGGCGGGAGAAGTCCAGGCGCTGGAGCTCGCCCTGGCCAGGCTCGGGGAGGAGCGGCCGCTTCGCGAGGTGGACCTGGGGGAGGAGGATCGGCGGGTCCTCCGGGGCCTGGCACCCCTCACGCTGAAGCCGTGGGTCGTGGTGGCGAACCTGGGAGAGGGGTCGGCCGTCCCCCCCGAGCTGCCTCCGCAGACGCTGGGGGTGTGGGCGGAGATCGAAGCTGAGGCGGCCGCGCTCTCTCCGGAGGACGCGGGCCAGCTGCTCAAGGAGTTCGGCGTGAGCTCGCCGGGCCTGGACCGGGTCGTAGCGGCCTCGTACCGCGCTCTGGACCTGATCACGTTCCTCACCACCGGGCCGGACGAGAGCCGGGCCTGGGAGGTTCGGCGGGGAGCCACCGCTCCCGAGGCGGCCGGAGTGATCCACACCGACATCCAGCGAGGGTTCATCCGCGCAGAGGTCATGTCCTACGACGACCTCGTGGCGGCCGGTGGGTGGGACGCGGCCCAGGCCCGAGGAGCGCTCCGCGTGGAAGGGAAGGGCTACGTGGTCCGGGAAGGAGACGTCGTCTACATCCGGTTCGCGGTGTAGCAGCGAAGCGCCGAGGCGATCGAGGCGTCAGGGCCGAACGGACTGCATAGGTTCACGGAGTTACCCGCATGACCAGGACTGCGACGTCGTCCTGGACAGGCTCGGGACGAAACGAGAGCACGGCGTGATCGATGGCGTCGGCGATCCCGGCCGCATCCTGCCCGTTGGACGACTTCACCACCGACATGAGCCGCTCGACCCCGAACACCGCCCCGGGTGCGCGCTGCTCCACCACGCCGTCGGTGAACAGCACGAGGGCGTCGCCCCGGCGAAGGTCGACCGCGCGGTCGGAGAGTTCAGGGTCGGCGAAGATGCCGAGCAGCGTCCCCGTCGTGCCCGCTCGCTCGATCGACCCGTCCGACCTGAGGACCAGCGGGAGGGGATGGCCGGCGCAACAAACGGTCAGCCTGGCCCCGTGGTCGCTCGGGCGCAGCCGAACGTAGATCACCGTGCAGAACGTGCGGTCGGAACGCTGCTGACGGACGGCTTCGTTCAGCGCAGCCAGCACGCGGCTCGGCTTGGTCTCCCGAAGGGCAACGGCCCGGATGGTGTATCGAGCCAGCCCCGTGACCACGGCGGCCTCGGGCCCCTTCCCGCACACATCGCCGATGACCAGCCCCCAGGAGCCGTCGCCGGTGGGGAAGGCGTCGTAGAAGTCGCCGCCGATATCGCTTCCCTGCCCGCCCCACCGGTATCGCCCGGCCAGCTCGATGTTCGGGATCTCGGGCAGCTCCGGCGGAAGCAGTCCCTCCTGGAGCTTCTGGGCCACGTCCTTCTTCGCCTGATACAGGCGGGAGTTCTCCACGGCCAGCGCGGCCCGGCGGGCCAGCTCTTCGACGAACGCGAGGTCTTCTTGCCCGTACCGCCGGCCCGACTCCGCGGAGACGAAGGTGATCGCCCCGAGCGTACGGCCGGCCACCGACATGGGCACGATCAGCACCGATCGCATTCCGAGGCTCCGCAGGGTCGCCAGATGCTCCTCGTCGCGGGCCGCCTTCACGAGCAACTCGTCGGCGACGTCCGGGTAGATTTCGGGCCGACCTGACCGGATCACTTCGAGGACGCCCGTCGGGGCGTGCGGATCCTGAGGGTACCGGCGTTGAACTTCCGCGGCGAGCTGCACCTTTGCGGGGTCGATGTGTTCGACGGCCAGTGTTCGTACCCCACCGTCCTCTTCGCGGATATGGACGGAGCACCAGTCGGCCAGGGGGATCCCCCCGACCGATGAGACGGCCAGTTGGGCTACCCGTCTGAGCGTCTCCTCGTAGTCGAGGGAAGAGGCCAGCAGCGCTCCGGCTTCGGCCAGGAAGCGCTGGGCCTCTTCCGCCAGCTTCCGCCGGGTGATGTCCGAGGACACGCCGACCATCCCCAAGACCGTGCCATGTTCGTCGCGAACGACGTGGCCTCGCCCCTCGATCCAGTGCAGTGACCCATCCGGCCAGACGACGCGGTGCTCGAACTGATGGCCCGATCCTGTCTCAACCGACTTCCGGACGGTGTCGGTAACCGAGTCGCGGTCCTCTGGATGCAGGAGCGAGACGTACTCCTCGTAGGTGCCCCTGAAGCCGCCGGGCGGGAGACCGTAGATCGACTCGAGAGTCTGGTCCCACACGACGGTATTCGTCGCGATGTCCCATCGCCACGTGCCCAACCCCCCCGCTTCCAGGGCGAGGCGCAGGCGTTCGCTGCTCTCGCGGAGCGACTCCTGGGCTGCGAGGCGCTGCATGAACTGCCCGATCTGGCTCCCGATCACGCCCATGGTCTGGAGCAGCAGGTCGTCCGGCTCCCGGATCTCGCGGCTGAAGAACTCCATGACGCCCAGGACCATGCCGCCCAGAAGGATCGGAAAGCCGAACGCGCCGTGGAGTCCTTCCAGCGCGGCGGCAGGCGCTCGCGGGAAGTTCGGGTCTTTGTCCACGTCCGGGATCCAGGCGGGCCGGCCACTCTTCCACACCCGGCCCGGGAGCCCGATGCCCGGAGAGAACACCCTTTGCCTGGTCG
>VAYC01000174.1 GCA_005885025.1 Actinomycetota bacterium
GTCCTCTACGCGGGCGATGCCCGGATCCGATGGTCGGCGCTCATTTCCGACCGCGCGTTCAGGGATGCGTTCCAGCGATACGCTGAGGAGCCCGCGAGGCGCGATCGATCCGTCCGGATGAAGATCGGGAGGGAATGACGAGTCATGGACGAAGCGACGAACACCACGGCGATCGAGGAACGGGTTCGCCGTTTCATCCTCGAGGAAATTCTGGAGGTGGACGAGCAGGCAGAGCTCCCCTCCGACGTACCGCTCCTGTCCGGGTTGCTCGATTCATTCGGCCTGGTCTCGCTCCTGGCCTTCGTCGAAGAGACGTACGACATCACGATCCAGCACGCCGAGGTGGTCGACGAAAACTTCGGGTCGGTTGAGGCTGTGGCCAACTTTGTCGAGAGGAAGCGGGCCCCCGAAGCCTAGTCGGTCGCGGATCGACCTCTTTGGCCGGCTGGGGTTCGCAGGATGAACCGCTGCAGCTTGCCGGTTGGGGTCCTGGGCAGCTCGTCCACCATCTCGTAGAACTTCGGGACCTTGAACGTCGCCAGCCGTCGCCGACACAGGTGCTTGAGCTCCTTGCCGAGATCGGCGTCCTTGCGGCGGGAGACCACGAAGGCCCGGAGGACGGGGACTCCCTCTCGATCGTCGGTCGCCACCACTGCCGCGTCGATCACATCGGGGTGACCTCGGAGGACATCCTCGACTTCCACCGGGGCCATCCACACGCCCCCCACTTTGATCAGGTCGTCCAGCCGGCCGTGGTGGAACACCCGGCCATCCGTTATCCGAACCAGGTCCCCCGTCCGGATCCAATCCCCCAGGTAGGCTCGGGCCGTCAGCTCGGGACGACGCCAGTAGCCGGCGAAGGTCGTTGGTCCGCGGAGCCACAATTCACCGCTCTCCCCTTCGGGAACGGGCTGCCTGTCGCGGTCGAGCGCCTGGACCTCGTACCCGTCCAGTGGCGGACCGACGCTGCCGAGGACGATGTCGTCCGGCCGGTTGCAGGTGACGTGGTGAAGGGCTTCCGTCGAGCCAAGGCCGTCCAGAAGGGGCAGGCCAAACCGCCGTTGGAACAGCTCGAACAATTCGATCGCCAGAGCCTCGCCGGCGCTCAAGGCCATGCGGACAGACGAAGGAAGCTCGGTGTCGGGCTCCCGGGCGAACCCGGAGAAGAAGGCGGGAACGCCGAACAGGACCGTCGGCCGCTTCCGGACCAGCAGCGACTGAAGCGTCGCGGCCAGCATGGGTGCCTGATTGACCACGACGGCCGCACCGACCGACGCCGGTAGGTACACCTGGTTTCCCAGCCCGTAGGCGAAGTACATCTTCGAAGCAGACAAGACCACGTCCTCCGAGCTGAGGCCGATGATCTGCTCGGCCAGGGCGTGGGGCGCGGCACCGAGGTCGCGATGGCGATGCATCACCGCCTTGGGCAGACCGGTGGTCCCCGACGTGTACAGCCACAAGGCGATGTCCTCCTCGTTGGTCTGGGCCGGCTCGAGGGGCAGGGGCTTTCCGCACACGTCGGACCAGCCCAGTACGCCGTCGTGAGCCGACCCCTCGGCTATGAGGCACGCCACGCCTTCCTGGCGCGCCTCCGAAACGGTCCTGGCCGAGGCCGGGTCGCACACGATGGCCCGTGCCTCGCTGTCGGCGAGGATGAACCGGAGATCGGGCGCGGAGAGCCCCTCGGGAACGGGAACGGGAACCAGTCCGGCCTTCATGGCTCCCCAGAACGTGGAGACGAACTCGGCGCGATCGCGCATCGCCACGATGACTCGATCGCCTCGGGTGAGGCCGAGGTCCAGAAGTCCCGCCCCCGCCCCGTCGGCAGAAGCGGCCATCTCCGCGTAGCTCCACGTGCGTTCGTGGGTGATCAAATAGGTTCGCTCGGCTCGTCCTGGGGTCAGGTTGCGCTCGAGCAGGTCGACGGTCGCGTTGTACGGCGGAAGGGCGGAGGCGTCTCCGCGCGGACCAGTCATGTTCGACTCCTCGCGCCTTCCGGATGGCCCGACTGCGTCAATCGCCGCCAAAGCTCGCAGGGAAGAACCTCGACCACAACACCTGCCGGCACGCCATCCATCGTGAAGACATACCGGCGGGAGGCCGACGGGCCCTCAGTCCCACTCTCCTCGAATGAACGCCGTAGCTTCTGATCGAGGATGCCCCATTCGTGGAGCAGGCCGACCCGGGCCTCCATCTTGTGGATCCTCGGATCTTCCAGCACCTGGGCCAGCCCAACCGATCCCATCTGGAGGGAGTTCGCGCTGGCAGGATCGAGCGCCGAAAGATCGACCGCGGCGACGTGCCGCGAAAGATCTATCGACCCCAGCCGGTAGGCGGTCCATCGCAGGAGGATGTCTGCGTCGGGCGACAGGGGAGGGACCGACCAGTCCGGGGCCAAGCATCGCGAGGCCGACAGGACCTGCAATCGCGGGCGGCGACCCAGCACAGCCTCCATCGCAGACACCAGGCTGGAGCGGGAGTCTCCGAAGATGGCCAGGGCGGAAGCACAGGAGGCCGCTGGGTTCACTCCCACCTCCCTACAGCCGAAGCGACCTGACGAAGCTCATCCATGAGCCGGGTGAAGGTGGCGACGTCGATGGCCGCGTCTCCCTGGCCCCCGCCCCCCTCACCCACTTCGATCACGAGCCCGTCTGCCCCCGCGGCCACAATGGCCCGGGCCACAGCCGGAACGATGGCTCCCTCCGGAGCGGCCGTAGAGGGGTCCGCCATCACCGGCAGGTGTGTGGCGCCCCTGATGAGCGGAAGAGCATTGATCTCGAGCCGCGGCCTCCAGACAGCGTCGAAAGTGCGGATGCCCGATTCGCACAGGATCACTCGACCGTTCCCGTGGATCAGGATGTACTCGGCCGCCAGGATGAATTCCTCGACGGTCGCTCCGGGCCCTCGCCTGAGCAGGACAGGTCGGATGGCCTGCCCGAGCGCTCGCAAGAGCCGGAAGTCCTGCATGTTGCGGCTGCCCACCTGGAGCAGGCTGGCCACTCGCGAGACTTCCTCGATATGCGCCGCGTCGGAGACCTCCAGGCACAGCCCGAGATCCAGTTCCTCCGCCAGCCGGCACAGCTCCGAGATGTCGGGGACAGTATCGCCAAGCCGGGTCGACGGTGGGGGAAACTCCCCACCGAACAGAAGCGTGGCCCCGGCATCTCGCGCGGCCCGCAGCGCGGAGGGCAGGCCATCGGAAAGAGCGGAGCAGGAGACCATCACGGTCAGGGGTCGTCCGTTCCCGATCCACTTGGGCCGCGCCCGGAATGGCTGAGGCGGAGGTAACCCCACTGCCACCCGGTCGCCGAACAGCTCCAAAGCAGCCAGCCGGTACGGCGTCGATACGGGAACGACTCGGAGGACGCCGGGCAGGCGGCGGAAAGACTCGGCCTCGACGCCCCTGGTCCCGTCGCCCAGAGTGACGGCGGCCCATCCGTCCCCACTGGTCACGAGCGCCCCGGCGCGGACGCGAGCGGCGGCGGCGAGGATGGTGGCCCGTTCCCGTTCGTCGGACTCGGGATCGATGACCAGGACGAGTGATGGGGGGGCCTCGACGGACACGGATCATTCCCACCGGGCCATGGCCGACGCCATCCTGCCGACCGCCGCCATGAACTCGCCGAACTCATCGTTTCGAAGGGATTGAGCACCGTCGGAGAGGGCATGATCGGGGTCCCCGTGAACCTCGACGAGCAGCCCGTCGGC
>VAYC01000175.1 GCA_005885025.1 Actinomycetota bacterium
CCGGGATGCTCGTCGGGTCAAACCCAATTCCGTCGTCCCGCACGGTTAGCTCCACGCCTTTAGGATCCTGGCGAAGCAGAACCCATACGCTCTGCGCCCTTGAATGGCTGAGAGCATTAGTCACTGCCTCTTTGGCGATCTGGTAGATGACTAGCTCAAGGTCGGGATTGACCTCGACAGCTTCGACTTGATCGTGGATCCGGCACGTCGACCGCTCGGCCATCGACCGTAGGAACCTCCCAAGGGCCGGCCCTAGCCCGCCTCGACCGAGCGCCGACCGTCGCAGGTCTCCGATCAGTTCGCGCAGTGTAGTCGAGGCGAGGTCAGCGCCCGTGAGCAACTCTGGGAGATCTTGATCGAGTTCGAGCAGCCGCCCAGTTGCCAAATCGTTTTTCAAGACCTGCGCCATCAGCGTTACTTTGAAGAGTGGCTGTAGCACCTCATCGTGAAGTTCGGCAGCGATTAGCCGTCGTTCTTCAGACCTCTCCTGTCCGATCTGCCGCGATATTTGTTGTAGAGCCTGCTCACGGGACCTGTAGGCCTTGGAGGTATCGACCAACATTTGACTTCGCGCGAGAACTTGGCGCCCAAGCAAGGTGGTAGCTAGCAGCGCCAAAAGGGCAAAAGGCCTGGATGCCTCATAGAGTCCAGCCAGAACCGCACCGAGGACCGCCCACAGAATGAATGTCACCACGTTGTCGTAGATGCTTCCGACGCGGAGGCGCGAGATGACATGTCGAAAGGAGTGACCTCGATCGGCCGAGACCGCCAAGCCCACGAGGATGCAATTGGAGAGATAGAGGACAAGGAGGGAGAGAACAGCGAGCGCAAGCACATATGCCGACGACGCGGGCCGAGGAAAGAGCGCATGGGCTACCAGTGATCCCAGATATGCGTTAAACCCGAATTGACTTCGGTTGAAGAGAGCCTTGGTGAAGCTGACCTCTCCGCTGAGCTCCTTTCGGTCGAATGCCGCGATGAACGAGACGAGGGCGATCTCGACGGGATGCAACACCAACATTCCCGCAATCTTTACGGGCGTGTCAGGAGAGAAGTCCAGCTTCGTCGCCTTCCACACCGACAAGGGAAGGAAGTTGGCTAGAGCGATCAGTATCGCCCAGGGAGCAAGGTCAACTAGGTCCGACCGAATGAGGGCAATATGAACCAAGCTTTGCCAGGCAACCGGTGCGAGGCAGGCAAGCGACAGCAGCCAGAGAAATGGACGCGGATCCCGTTGCGCCATCTGTGACGGCGACTCAGCTTGAACTGCCTGACCTGTTGCGACCACTAGCTCCCCCTTTTCTCCCCAGGGGGATGATGGCCGAGGGATCAACGAGCGGTCAATGGGAAGACGGGCCAGGCCCTTCGTATCTTTCCATCCCGGGATGGGGGATCATTCGGGTCCCCCGGATGGGGTCAGAAAGCTGCCTACAACCCCCGTCGAACGGAGCGGCCGCCGAAGGAGCGGCGACTGACGGCCGCCCGGTAGATCAGCAGCGCGATGATCGCCCCGACGATCGACCCGAGAAGGCCTGCCGGGCTGAACGAAGGATTACCCGACTCGAAAAGCGTGCCCAGGAACCCCCCGATCAGCGACCCGACCAAACCCAGAACCAGTGTTCCCAGGACCCCCATGGGATCCCGGCCCGGCACCAGCAGCCGGGCGATGGCTCCGGCGAGCAGACCTACGATCAGCCACCAGATGATGTTCAACTCGCGCTCCCTTCCGCTGCGGACAGATCAAGTGATTACCCGCTGGAGGCAGATCCGAATCGCAGAAGGCATTACGAGACGGACCCGCTTCCGGCCCTGACGCGGGGGATGATGCTGATCATGCCGTTCGGCTCGGCCACCGCCAGGTGCACGTCCTCGAGCCGCTCCAGGCCCTCCCGGCGGACGGCGGAGAGAAGGTCTCGCTCGGTCATGAGCTCCTTCTTGAGTGCCTCCGGTCGAACCTGCCCGTCATGGATCAGGATCCTCGCCTCACCTTCGACTAGGCGCTCGATGCCCCGTCGCCGGTACACCCCGAAGGCCAGCAGAAGATTCGCGCTCAGGAGGACCAGGGCGCCGAGCAGGCCCCCGACCAGCGAGTTGTCGTTTCCGATCATGGCGTTCTGCAGCATGTTCGAGAGCGAGAGGAGAACGATGACGTCGAACGCGGTTAGCTGGCCGAGCTCTCGCCGCCCGAAGATCCTGACTGCCACCAGCAGGAACACGTACACGGCGATCGCGCGGATCGCTCGCTCCTGCCACGAAGAGCCGATCGAGACCAGGTTGTGCCACATGCCGGACCTCCTCTCGGGAACCGTTTCGTAGCGTCCCGTTAGTATCGAGTTGCAGGGGGCCCGCTCGCTCGACCCCCGCAGGGGAGGTTGTCAGCGGCCGGCGGTAGAGTGGCGGCATGCTCGAAACCTTCCATCCCGCCGTTCGCACGTGGTTCGAGCGCACCTTCCCGGACGGGCCGACGCCGCCCCAGAAGGGAGGCTGGCGTGAGATCGCCGAGGGCCGCGACACGCTGATCGCTGCCCCGACCGGCTCTGGAAAGACGCTGGCTGCCTTCCTGGTGTGCATCGACCGCCTGTACCGCGCCCACGAAGAGGCCGCGAGCCTTGGCGAGGGGCCGCAGGTCGTTTACGTCTCGCCGCTGAAGGCCCTGGCCGTGGACATCCACCAGAACCTGGAGACGCCCCTCCGGCAGATAGCGGAGGTCGCCGATGAGCTGGGGCTCGGCGCGCCGGACCTTCGCGTGGCGGTCCGGACCGGTGACACGGCCGCCTCGGAGCGGGCTTCCATGCTGAAACGCCCCCCGAACTTCCTCATCACCACTCCCGAATCTCTGTACCTCCTGGTAACGGCGGACCGCAGTCGGGCGATGCTCCGCAGCGTCCAAACGCTGATCGTGGACGAGATCCACGCCGTCGCCGGGAACAAAAGGGGATCGCATCTCGTGCTGACGCTCGAGCGCTTGGGGCATGTGGTTGAGGATGCGCCCCAGCGGATCGGGCTGTCGGCAACCCAGCGACCGATCGAGACCATTGCGCGTCTGCTGGTCGGGGCCGGAACCAACCGGTCGACTCCCGACGGTTCCCCCCGGTGCGCCATCGTCGACATCGGGCATCAGCGCGCGCTCGACGTCGCCCTCGAGCTTCCCGACGACGAGCTCGGGGCGGTCGCCTCCGCCGAGCAGATGGGCCAGATCCTCGACCGCATCGCCGAGCACGTGAAGGGCCACAGGACCACCCTCGTCTTCGTCAACACCCGGCGGATGGCCGAGCGCGTCGCCCACCAGCTGGGCGAGCGCCTCGGCGAGGATCAGGTGGCCGCGCACCACGGGAGTTTGTCGAAGGACCGGCGAAGGCGGGTCGAGTCCCGGCTGCGGGCCGGGGACCTTCGGGCCCTCGTCGCCACGGCGTCGCTCGAGCTCGGCATCGACATCGGGCCGGTGGAGCTGGTCTGTCAGCTTGGGTCTCCACGGAGCTTCGCGACGTTCCTGCAGCGGGTGGGCCGCTCGAACCACACCCGGAGCGGGACACCGACCGGAGTCCTGTTCCCAACCACCCGGGACGAGCTCGTGGAGTGCGCGGCGCTGCTCCGCGGCCTTCGGGCCGGGCGGCTGGATGCGATCCACCCACCCCTCGCGCCTCTGGACATCCTGGCCCAACAGATCGTGGCCGAGTGCGCAGCCGAAGAATGGACGGAGGACCTCCTGTTCGAGCTCGTCCGGGGGGCAGCCCCGTTCGCGGAGCTCTCCCGAGAGGACTTCGACGAGGTGGTCGAATTGGTCTCGGAAGGGATCCGCACCGGCCGAGGCCGTAGGGCGGCCTACCTGCACCACGACCGTGTGAACGGGCGTCTTCGGGGGCGGCGCGGCGCTCGGATGGCCGCGCTCACCTCCGGGGGCGCCATACCCGAGCTCGGGGACTACCGGGTGGTGGCGGAGCCGGACGACACGTTCGTAGGGACCGTGAACGAGGACTGGGCTATCGAAAGTATGGCCGGAGACGTCTTCTTGCTCGGCACGACCTCGTGGCGAATCCGCCGCGTCGAGCCGGGAACGGTTCGGGTGGTGGACGCCCGCGGCGCGCCGCCGTCGGTCCCATTCTGGCTCGGCGAGGCTCCGGGTCGCACCGAAGAGCTGTCGGAGGAGGTCTCGAACCTCCGGGCGGCGATGGGGGAGCGGTTGCAGGCAGGCGATCGAGAGGGCGCTCGTCGCTGGCTCGAAGAGGAGTGCCGGATCGATTCCGCGGCAGCCGGCACGATCGTCGCCTACCTCGGGGCGGGGCTGGCCGCGCTCGGCGCCCTCCCCACGACAGAGACCATCGTCCTGGAGCGGTTTTTCGACGAGAGCGGTGGGATGCAGCTGGTGGGACACGCGCCCTTCGGTGCTCGCCTGA
>VAYC01000176.1 GCA_005885025.1 Actinomycetota bacterium
GACGGCCATATCGCTACGAGGACCCCGCGGGAACGAAGGGATGCTCCGCCACGTGATCGAGGCGCTCCCACAAGCGGGTCGCGGCCTCCCGACATCGAGCGGTGAGCTCGGCCGCGTCCACTCGGGCCAGCGTGCGATCGAGAACGCTCCACTCGCCCCCCACCATCACGTCCCGGACGTGCCGGGCACCCAGGCCGAAGGCCCAGTGGCCCGCCAGGTTCTCGGCGGAGAGCGGGGTGGGGGTGTCGTACGCCAGGACGACCAGGTCGGCGGGTGCCCCGGGCTCGATCCTGCCGAGGAGGGGCTCGCCGAACGCCTGCGCGGCCACGCGGGCCGAGTCGGCCATGCGCGCGAGGATCCACGACGGAGCGATCGACGGATCGATTTCGCGAGCCCGCCAGAACGCTGTCTTCGATTCGGCGAACATGTCGCCGCCGACACCGTCCGTCCCCACAGCCAGCCGGTCGAAGGATCGCACCGGCGCGTGCCCCACCGAGTTGTTCATGTTCGACGTGGCGTTGTGAACGACCCAGGCCCCCGCCGACCGGATCGCTTCCCGCTCGCGCTCGTCCACGTGCACGCAGTGCGCCAGCAGGGCCCGCTCGTCGAGCGCCCCCGCGGCGGCCAGCCGCTCGACGACCCGCTTCCCGAAGCGGATCTGGGCGTCGCGCTGGTCGGCCTCGTCCTCGGCGACGTGGACGTGGATCCCGACACCTTGCGACTGCGCCAGGTCGACACAGGTCGCCAGCGTCTCCTCCGACAACGTGAACGAGGCATGCGCCCCCACCATGCCGCGGGACAGCGGCCACTCGCTCTTCAGGAAGCGCCGGTTCTCTTCGAGGCCGGCGTCCGCCCGATCGGGCCCGTCCCGGTCCGACACTTCGTAGCACAGGACGGAACGCACGCCGAGGTCGGTCTGGACCGAGGCGATCAGGTCCAAGGATCCATCCACCGCATTCGGCGAGGCGTGGTGATCGATGACCGTCGTGGTGCCGTTCAGGATGGCCACCGCCCCGCCGACGACGGCCGAGGCCCACACGGCCTCGTCGTCGAGTGCGCGATCGAGCCGCCACCACAGCCGCCGGAGGGTCTCCACGAAGTTCCGCGGCGGGTCCAGCCGGTACGGCATGCCGCGGGCCAGCGAGGAATAGAGGTGGTGGTGGGCGCAGACGTTGCCGGGGATCACCAGACATCCCGAGCAGTCGCGGGTGGCCGTGCCCGGCGGAGCAGCACCGATCGACGCCACCCGGCCGTCCTCCACGGCCACGTTCCCAGCCAGCAGCTCGACAGGGTCCAGCGACGAGACCACCGTTCCCCCGGTGAGCGTCACCGGGTTCACCGCGCGGCCTCCAATGCCGCCTGGACCGCACCGAGGGAGGGTTCGATCACCGTCGGCTCGCGGTCCGCCGCCCGCCGAGCGCTGGCCGCGTCCTTCAGTCCGCTGCCGGTCATCACGTGGACGACGCGCTCATCGGGGCCGACGAGACCCGACCACCTCGCCTGCTGGATACCGGCCAAGCCGGTCACTCCGGCCGGCTCACCGAACACCCCGTGAGCGGCGAGGTCGGCCTCCGCGGCGAGGATCTGGTCGTCGCTCACTTCGACCAGCACCCCGCCCGATTCGCGGACCGCCCGCAAGGCCTTCAGCCCGTTGCGGGGTTGTCCCACGCTGATCGAGTCGGCGACCGTGTTCGCCTCCACCGAGGCCCACTGCTCCTCGCCGGAACGCCAGGCTTGCACGAGCGGCGCTGCGCCCTTCGCCTGCGTCCCCAGCATCCGCGGTAGCCGGTCGATCACCCCGAACCGGCGTAGCTCCTTGAGTCCCTTCCAGATCCCGGCGATGGTGCAGCCGTCTCCTACGGACACGCTGACCCAATCGGGCATTCGGCCGGCCATCTGCTCGCCGAGCTCGAGGCCCCCGGTTTTCTTCCCCTCGATGGCGTACGGGTTGATCGCCGCGCTGCGGTTGTACCAGCCGAGCGTGGTGGCCGCCTCCGAGCAGAGTTCGTAGGCGTCGAGGTAGCTGCCCTTCACCACGAACACAGTGGCCCCGAAGATGAGCAGCTGTGCGATTTTCTCTTCGGGCGCGAACTCCGGTACGAAGATGAAGGCGGTGAGGCCGAGCTGGGCGGAGAACCCTGCCAGCGATGAGGCGGCGTTGCCCGTGGAGGCGCAACACACGGTCTGGAACCCGAGCTGCCGGGCCTTCACCGCGGCTACCGAGGAGGCCCGGTCCTTGAAGGAGCCGGTGGGGTTTCGACCTTCGTCCTTGATCCACATCTCGACGACGCCGAGACGCTCCGCCAGGTCGGGGAGCTGGAACAATGGCGTCCCCCCCACGGGAACGGGGGGAAGCGCGGCTCCCGGGGCGATCGGCAGCAGATCCAGATACCGCCAGTGGGTGCGGTCCGGGTTCGCAGCGAGGCGCTCGGGTCCAAAACCGTTCGCTTCCAGGGCCTCATAGTCATAGACGACGTCGAGGATCCCTGATGGGCCGCACGAGGGGCACGTGTAGAGCACCTCGTCTTCGCGGTAGGAGCGACCGCACCGCACGCACTCGAGCGCCGTGACCTGGCCCACCCGCTCCCTCGACCCTCCCCTCGCGCTGCTCCCGGCCCGAGCCCGCTAGTCCCTGGCTCGCCCGGCCGATGCCAGCTTCGGGACGGCGGCCCGGGCGGCGGGCGAATCCCGCATCGGCAGACGCGTTCTTCGCACTCCATCGTGGTCATGCAGCGCGGCGGCCACGGCCGACGCCGTCGGCACCAGCGCGACCTCGCCCACGCCCTTGGCTCCGTAGGGGCCCTCCGGCTGGTGTTCCTCGACGAAGATGCACTCTACGGGCGGCATGCCGGCCGGGGGGATGATGTTCAGGGACTTCAGGGTCGTGGTCGTCGGGACCCCTCCTTCCACGATGAACTCCTCCGACAGCGCGTGGCCCAAGCCCATGTGGACGGCCCCCTCGATCTGCCCCTCGAGAAGGGTGGGGTTGATGACTTTGCCCACGTCGTGGGCGGCGACCACCCTCTCGATGCGGCCCGTTGCGTCGAGGATCACCACCTGGGTGGCCCACCCGTACGCGTAATGCGTGGCGCCTCCGTCCGGTCCCGTGCCCGGCTTGTAGGTCCAGTCGACCAGGAACTCGCCGTAGAACTCCTGTCCGGCCAGGTCCCGCAAGCTCCCCCCGTTGAGGGCGGCCTTCAGCCGGTTCGCCGCCTCGATCACGGCTCGCCCGCCCAGCACGGTGGAGCGAGAGGCGGTGCACTGCCCGGTGTCGAGCTCGCGGATCGTGTCGACGTGCACGCGGACGACCTCGGCGGTGACGCCCAGCTCCTCGCACGCGATCTGCTGGAGCGCCGTGTGCACGCCCTGCCCCATCTCGGTCCAGGAATGGAAGAGGGTGACGGTTCCGTCGGCTTCCGGACGAAGGATGGCCTTCCCGTACTCCTTCAGCCCGTTGCCCACTCCGCTGTTCTTCACCCCGCAGGCCACGCCGACGGCCTTGCCGGCGGCGCGGGCCTCGTCGTAGGCGTCGCGCACCGCCAGCAGGGTGTTCTTCAGACCCACCCCTGCGCCAAGGATCTGACCCGTCGAGAAGCGGTCGCCCGTCTCGAGGGCATTTCGCCAGCGGATCTCCCAGCCGTCGATCCCGGCCTTCTCCGCCAGGATGTCCATCATCCCTTCCATGGCGAAGTTGGCCTGGTTCGCTCCGAACCCCCGCATGGCCCCTGCGGGCGGATTGTTCGTGTAGACGGCGCGGGCCTCGACGTCCACGTTCGGCACCTTGTACGAGCTGCAGGCGTGGCCGGCGGCCCGTTCCAGCACCTTGTCGCCCACGCTCGCGTACGCGCCCGTGTCCCCGACGATGCGAGCCCGGACCGCCACCAGGTGGCCCTCCTCGTCGCACCCCACCGTGTACTCCATCCACATGGGGTGGCGCTTGGCGTGAAAGCGCATGCTCTCCGCGCGAGAAAGCGTCAGCAGGACTGGCTTGCCCGTGAGCACCGCCAGGAGGGAAGCCTGCGGCTGCACGTTGAGGTCCTCTTTCGCCCCGAACGCTCCGCCGTTGGAGACCTGGGTCACGCGGATCTTGTCCTCGGGAAGCGCCAGGAACGAAGCCACCTGCCGGCGGTCGTCCCACACTCCTTGTCCCTGCGAGTGGAAATGCAGGGCGATGCCGGGTTCGGGGTCGGGAACGGCCAAACAGGACTCGGGCTCGAGGAAGGCGTGCTCGACGAACTGGGTCTGGAAGGTCTCCATCGCGACGTGCGCTGCAGAGGCCAGAGCCCCGTTCACGTCGCCCCGCTTCACCTTCGAGATCGAAAGGACGTTGCTCGGCGCGCCGGGGCTCATCGCCTCGAGGGGATTCGTCACGGGAGGCTCGACCTCGTAGCGCACGTCGATCAGCGCCGCGGCCTCCCTGGCCGCGGCCCGGGTCTCGGCTGCCACCGCCGCCACAACGTCGCCCACGTAGCTCGTGACCTCGCCTTCGGCAACGAACAGACGCCAGTCCTTGGTGATCAGGCCCTGCCGCCGCTCGCCGGGCACGTCCTTCGCCGTGACCACCCCGATGACGCCGGGATACCCTTCGGCCTTCGACGTGTCGACCGACAGCACCCTGGCGCGCGGGTGGTCGGCGAACCGGATGGCTCCGTGGAGCATGCCGGGAGCCCGGAGGTCGTTGACGTAGGGCTTGTCGCCGAGCGCCAGCTCCCGGCCCTGGTAGCGCGCGGTCCGTGACCCGACCCGGCCGCTCCGGTCGGGCTCGGGAACGGATTCTCCGCGCTTAGCCGCGGCCGCGTAGCGGACCGCGTCCACGATCTTCACGTAGCCGGTGCACCGGCAGAGGTTCCCGGCGAGAGCCCAGCAGGGCTTCGGCCTTCATGACGATGCCCGGCGAGCAGAACCCGCACTGGGAGGCGCCGCTTGCCACGAAGCAGTCCGCCCACCGCTCGCGCTCCTCCGAACCCAGTCCCTCCTGGGTCACGATCGACCGTCCCGCGGCGCGCGCCGCGGGCTGCGCGCAGGAGACCACGGCCTTTCCGTCCACGAGGACGGTGCATGCGCCGCACGAACCCTCGGGGGCGCATCCGTCCTTCACCGAGGTGAGGCCGCACACCTCGCGGAGCAGCTCCAGAAGGCTGGCGCCATCTCGGATCTCCAGGGAGACCGGATGTCCGTTCAGCGTGAGGTCCATCACTGACACCTCGCCGGCTACGAGCTACCGTGGCCGGCCGCAGCCAGATACGCCGCGGGAAAGGCCGCGTACCACGCCGCCGCCACCGGCAGATGGTCGAGAGGACACTGATCGTCGGCCGTGTGGGCGTACACCTCGTTGGCCGGACCGAAACCGATGGTTGGGATGCCGAGCCTTCCCGCGCTCGACACCCCGTTGGTGGAGAACACCCAACGTCCCACGTTCGGCGTGCGTCCGAGCGCCCGCTCCGCGGCCTCGACGCCGGCGCGGACGGCCGGATGATCCTCTGGCACGACCCAGGTGGGGAAGTACTTGTCGATGGAGAGGGTGAGTCCCGTGTAGGCGGTGCCGTCATATCGAAGGAGTTCGAGCGTGGCCGCGCCTTCCTGCACCGCGGGGAGGGCCTCCAGCTCCGCTCGGGCCGACTCGACGCTTTCGCCGATGGTGAGGCGGCGGTCGAGGTAGATCGTGCACCCGTCGGGCACGGCGTTGATCGACGGCGTTTGCGCCTCGATCTTGGAAAGCACCACCGTGCCCTTGCCGAGGAAGGAGTCGGTGGCCAGCCGGTCGTTGAGCCCTTCGATCTGCTCGATGATCGGCTGCATCCGATAGATGGCATTGACCCCTCGTTCGGGAGCCGAGGCGTGCGCAGCGCGCCCTCGAGTGTGGATGGCGAACTCCGCCCGTCCGCGGTGCCCCCGGTACACGTCGAGGTTCGTCGCTTCGCCGAGGACCACGACCTCCGCTCCCAGGATGGTGTTCGTCAGCAGGTACTCCAGGGCAAGGCCGTCGCAGTCCTCCTCTTGAACGGTGCCCACGACATGGAGGGTGAAGCGGGAGGCGTCGGCGCCCAGCCGTTTGATCAACGCCGCGCCGTGGACCATGGCGGCCGTCGCGGCCTTGTTGTCGGAGGCGCCTCGCCCGAAGAGCACGCCTCCCTCGATGGTGGCCTTGAAGGGTTCGGTTCGCCACGAGGCCGGATCGCCGACGTCCACGGTGTCGATGTGGGAATCGAACACTATGTGGACGGGCCCGTGGCCGATCCGGCCGACCACGCTGCCGAAGCCGTCGACCGTGACCTCGTCGTAACCGAGGGCGGTCATCTGCTCGCCGATCCGCTGGACCACGGCGTTCTCCCGCCTGGACAGGCTGGGTGTCGAGATGAGGTCGGCGAGGAACCGGGCCATCCCTTCCTGCTCCCGGCGACCCTCCTCCAGGAACCGCTCCTCGGTCTTCACGGGCCTCCCTTTACCCTTGATCGCGGGCGGGCGCGATCGGGCCGGTTGGCCTCGTCGAGGTAGTTGTAGATGGTGAAGCGGCTGACCCCCAATCGCACGGCTACGTCCTCGACCGCTTTCTTGATCAGGAAGGCCCCTCGGTCGTCCAGGTATTTGACCACTCGCTGCTTCTGCGAGCGAGACATCTCAGGGATGGGCACGCCGACGACGTCCT
>VAYC01000177.1:0-2517 GCA_005885025.1 Actinomycetota bacterium
GTGGCGACGACCGGCGCCTCGACCCTCTACTACGCGGAGCTGAAGGACGGAGGGCACTGCACGGAGATCGCGACCTCGGGCGTTCCTCGGGGGGCCGTCTGCAAGTCCGCAGCCCAGATGCACTCGGAGCCCATCGAGCTCACCATCCCCTTCACCGACCCGGTCACCACGTCGTCGCCCGTCACCATCGGCGGCCACGTGAACGCGGAAGGCGTGTCCTCCGTCGAGATCCGCTACGGCGACGGATCGAGCGACCCGATCGCCCTCGGCGACAACGGCTTCTTCATCTTCGACGTGCCGAACCAGCATGTGGCCGCCCTGCACAACGCGGACTTTTCGGTCCTCGGGCTGAACGAGGGCGGCGAGAAGGTCGCCGAGGTGGCGGTCCCCGCGATCGGGGTGGAGCCGGAGGGACCCATCGAGGACCCCGCACCGATCACGGTCGACACGATCAGCGACGCCTCGGACTTCACCAAGGTCCTCGGGGTGCGGGGACGAGTGAACGCCGAAGGAGCCGTCTCGCTGGAGTTCCGGTATCCGGACGGCACCACGATCACGGTCGCGCTCACGCACGACGGGACGTACTCCTTCAACATCCCGAGCGAACGCCAGGGTGACCTGTTCGCTGCGCCCGGCATGCTGATCGCGCGCGACGCCGACGGAAAGGAAGTCGCCTCGGTTCCTGTGGCCGCCGTGGCCTTCTGGCGGGCGCACCAGGGCGGGTCGGGAGGCTAGCCAAGGGGTGCAGGACCGCGAAACTCAGGTCGCGAGCCGCCTGCCTATTTCCCAGTGATGTCCGGACGGGTCGGCAACGCGCCCGATTCGCCAGCCATGGTCTTCGTAGATCGGTTCGACTTCTGTTGCTCCCGCGGCCACGGCCCTCGCGAAGACGGCGTCTGGGTCCTCAACCGTGAGGATCATGCGAACGGACCGACCGTCGAGCACGTCCGGACTGGAGGCGGGGTCGGTCTGAATCCAAAAGTCGGCTCCTTCGATCGAGAGCTGCGCGACGACCACGTGCCCTGATTCGTCCTCGAGGCGTTCCAACTCGATCGCTCCGAACGCAGCCCGGTAGTAGGCGAGCGCCTCCGTCGCATTCTTCACCGAGAGCCACGGAGCGATGCTGGTCACCGAGCTTTCCCTTCCGTCAGTCGCCGAGCGAGAACCCGCCGATCTTGAGGCGCTTGCTCGCCGAGTCGCTGCCGGCGGGCAGCAAAGGCGCCAGCCAGCCGGCGAGGGCGTGCGCGCTCCTGGTCTGGAGGAGGGCGCGCCCCGGCCCGGTGAGGTGGACCACCAGGCCTTCGCCGGAGAGGATGGTCTGCTTCCAGCCACCCACCTTGTGCACCTCGTAGCCCACCTTCTCGCCGAAGGCGACGACGTGTCCGGTGTCCACGATCATCTTCTGGCCGGCGTCGAGGGCGATCTCGTGGATCGCGCCGTACGACGAGATCAGGAGGTCGCCGGTCCCGGTCAGCTTGAGCAGGAAGAAGCCCTCGCCGGAGAAGAACGTCTTCGCCCCGCCCCACTTGGTGTCGATGTCGATGTCGCCGGTGGAGGCCATGTAGGAGCCAGACTGGACGTACATCGTCTCGTGCTCCAGGCGCATCTGCCGAACGTCTCCGGGAAAGGCCGGCGCCATGGTGATCTGTGCTTCGCGCTGGGCCGTGAACGTGTTGATGAACATCGACTCGCCGCCGAGGGCCGCTCTCTTGAGGCCCTTGAGCAGCCCGCCCTTGGAAGACGTCTGCATGTCGACGCCTTCGGTCATGCTCACCATCGCCCCGGACTCGGCCTGGATCACCTCGCCGGGCGCGAGCGAAACGACGGCCAGCGAATACGACGGCGCATAGAAGATCTCGGTCTTCACAGCTTCCCCCTCCGGACCGGAACCATGATCATAGACACGCTGGCCACCGGATTTCTCGACGCCCATCCAGGAGGCAACGCATGACGAAGGAGCAGATCCGTTCTTCCATCGAAGCCGCAACGAGGTATCTAACCGAGCACCCCGACGAAGCTCGATACACCGACTCCCCCGCAACGGCGACCCTGGTCGAGGGGTTAGTCGTCCGCGTCGATGGGCCGTCCGGCGAGACGCTCACCACGGACATGCCCTCGTCGGTCGGCGGAGGCGGCACCGGGCCGTCGCCCGGATGGCTGTTCCGGGCGGCGCTGGCGAGCTGCGAGGCGACCCTCATCTCCATGCGCGCCGCCGCCGAAGGCGTGGAGCTCACCCTGCTGGAGGTCACGGTGGACAGCGAGTCGGACGACCGCGGGATCCTGGGCATCGACGAAGCCGTGGCCTCGGGACCGCTTGCCATCGGCGTTCGCGTTCGCATCGAGGCCCCCGACGCCCCAGGCGAGCGGCTCCGCGCGATCGCGGAATGGGGCCTTCGTCACTGCCCGGTCGAGGATGCCGCCCGACGAGCCGTCCCCGTGAACGTGGAGATCGAGATCTAGGCCCTCTATGCGGCCAGTCGGGACCGCGGTAGCATCCGGACCCCTGCTGAGGAGGAA
>VAYC01000177.1:2534-7376 GCA_005885025.1 Actinomycetota bacterium
ACCCCAAGTTCGAGACCAAGCTCCAGGACCTGGAGCGGCGGCTGCTCCAACAGCCAGGGGCGCTCGACACCGATATCCGGCAGGCTGCCGCTGTGGGACAGGACGTCCCTGATGCCGTCGCCGGCTACGTCGACAAGGTTCGCCGTCACGCCTACCAGGTGACCGACCGCGACATCGAGCAGCTTCGCGAGGCCGGCTATTCCGAGGACCAGATCTTTGAGCTCACTGTCGCCGCCGCATACGGAGCAGCGCGCCTTCGGCTCGACAGAGCCATGGATGCGATGGCCGCCCTTTCCAGCTCCGCTGAGGCGAGCAGGGAAGGGGGTGGCTCGTGAGACTGCAGAACCTGGAGCGCGGTCATCGGCGGGGCGTGCGGTTCTTCCTCAGGTTGCTCCGGTTGGTGTCGCGCAAGGAACCTCCGGACGTGGTCAAGACGCTGTACTACCGGCCGGAGTTCTACGGGGCCGCGTACAGCACGCTGCTCCAGGACATCATGCGCGGCCCTTCGGAGTGGGCGGTCGGCGAACGAGAACTCTTCGCCGCATTCGTCTCACGGCTCAATCAGTGCCCCTTTTGAACGCAGGCCCACGGCGCGGTCGCGTCGAAAGCGTACGGAACCGAGATCACGCGGCAAGTCCTGGAGGACTGGCGGAGCGCGCCGGTCGAGCCGAAGGTGCGAGCCACCCTCGGCTTGCTGGAGAAGGTCACGCTCGCACCGGAAGGAATGGGGCGGGCCGAGATCGAAGCCGTACGGTCTGCCGGGGTCTCGGACCAGGCCATCAGCGATGCGCTGCACGTGTGCTTCTGCTTCAACCTGATCGACCGACTGGCCGACGCATTCGGCTGGCACGTCCAGACCGCCGATGAGTTCGGCAAGGACGCGAAGGTCCTCCTGAAGCGGGGCTACCAGATGATCGGGCCGGTTCGAAAGCGGGCCCTCGCCATCCGCTGAGAGCAGGAGGAGTCCTCAGCTCACCACCTTGATGGTGGCCATCGGTGTCTGAAGCGTCATCGAGAGCCGCAGCCACAGCGACAGGAGCATCTCCGCCCCCCTGGCGGAGGTGATATCTCCCAGGTCGAGCACGTTCTTCCACCCGAACCACTCCTTCAGGATCCGGGTGACCTCGGCCTTGGCTCCTTCGTCGTTCCCGCTGACGAAGACGTGGTGGTCGCCTCCGTCGACGAGGCTCGGGTCCACCATCAGGTTCGAGTTCACCGTGTTCAGGGTCTTCACGACCTTCGCGCCGGGGAAGGCCCGCTGGATCTGCTCGCCGAGGGAGTCCGTGTTGCACACGGACAGCGTCGGGGGCATGCCCTTGGAGAAGTCGAGGGGATTGGCCACGTCGATCAGGATCTTGCCGTCAAGGTTCTTGGCACCGGCTGCCTCGAGCACGTCCAACGAGGCCATGCCCGCCGTGGCATTGAACACGACCTCCGCGTGGGCGGCCGCATCGGCGAAGGTCCCCAGCTTGACGTCGGGGTGCTCGGCGTGCCACTCGGACAGGACCATGGCGCCCCACCCCGCCTCCGCGCGGTCCAGCGCCGCCTGGACGTCGCGCGTCCCGATCATCACCTCGTGACCGAGCGCGGCCATCTTGGCGGCCAGCGTCTGTCCAACACCTCCCGTCCCCAGCACCGCGACCCGCATGTCAGCTCCTCCCAAGAGCTCTCGGTTGGCGATGAGACTACCGGGGTGGCTGCGTCACCGGGGAGGGTTCGGGAACCTCTTCCGGCACATCGGCCAATCGGTAGCCGACCTCGCCGTGCTGGCTGAGGTCGAGCCCCTCGCCCTCCGCTTCGGCGCTCACCCGCAGTCCGACCGTCACGTCGGTGATCTTGAGGAGCAGGAGCGTCATCGCGAACGAGAAGGCCACGGTGACGAGGGCGAGGACGGCCTGCCGACCGACCTGCGCAACACTGGCGGCCGCACCAGCCGCGTTGATTGCGAGGCTGGCGAACGCCCCGGTCAGCACGACGCCGAGCACCCCGCCCACCATGTGCACGCCAACCACGTCCAGCGAATCGTCATAGTCGAGGCGAGCCCTGCCCAGCACCGCGGCGAAACACACGAAGCCCGCGGCGGCGCCGATGAGCAGTGCGCCCCACGGCTGCACGTAGCCCGAGGCCGGCGTGATCGTGGCCAGGCCCGCCACGGCGCCAGTGGCCGCCCCAACGGTCGTGGCCCGGCCGACGCGGAGGCGCTCGGCGATCATCCAGGCCAGCATGGCCGCGGCCGCGCCGAGTTGCGTGTTGACGAATGCGCTCGAGGCGAGGGCATTCGCGGCAAGGGCGCTCCCCGCGTTGAAGCCGAACCAGCCGAACCACAGGATGCCGGCCCCCAGCAACACCAACGGCACGTTGTGCGGAGCCAGCGCTGAGGACCCGTATCCCCGGCGCTTGCCGAGATACAGTGCGGTGGCCAGGGCTGCCGCGCCGGCGTTCGCGTGCACCACCGAGCCGCCGGCGAAGTCGATCGCGCCGAGGCCGGCGGTTCCCAGGAACCCGCCGCCCCACACCCAGTGGGCGACCGGCGCGTAGACGACGATCGACCACAGTCCGATGAAGACCAGGTACCCGGAGAACTTCATCCGCTCCGCGAACGCGCCCGCGATGAGGGCCGGCGTGATGATGGCGAACATCAGCTGGAACACCATGTATGTCGTGGCGGGAACGGTCGGGGCGTAGACGCTCGGGTTCGCTCCGACCCCAGAGAGTCCCGCGTATTTCAGGCCGCCGATCAACCCGCCCTTGTCGGGACCGAACGCCAGCGTGTATCCAACGAGCGCCCACAGGACCGTCACCAGTCCCAGCGCCACGAACGACTGCATGACCGTCCCGAGGACGTTCTTGGCTCGAACCAGCCCGCCGTAGAAGAAGGCGAGGCCGGGAGTCATGAACATCACCAGGGCTGCGGACGCGAGCATCCAGGCGGTATCGCCTGCGCTGAGCTTTGGCACCGGTCACCTCCAGGGGAAGAAGCTGCAGCGGTGCGAGCAACGCAATCTACGTCCCGTTCAAGGGTGGGTCAAGCAACCGGTGGCGACGGGACCGGCGAGCGGAAACGTCTACACTAGCTTGAGCAAGTTCCCCCCCAACTGTTCGCGACGAGCGACACCGGCCAGCTGGCCGCGGCTTTCCGCTCCCACGGACCCGAGACGAGAGGAGCGGCGTGGTCGCCAACGTTGGCCATTTACAGTTTGGGGCCCCAGTGAAGGGGAAGTCCGTCCGCATGAGCATTCGAGGCCGGGTCTGCCAGGCGGACGGATGCGCCACCGTCCTCTCGGTCTACAACGATTCCGAGGACTGCTCGGTCCACGGGCACGGGAAGATGAAGTTCGCCCGGGATCGGTGAAAACGCTCAGCTAGAGGGCTCCACAGCCTCCCGGTTTCGCCTGGTATGCTTGACCCACGGGCGAACGATTTTCGCCCCGTGAGGGTTCGCTTCCGCAGTTCCTCCCTGACCGGACGGTTCGGCGCACAAGAGAAACCTCGCCGGATCGTTCGCGGCCCACAGGGTCGCAGAGAGGAACACCTGTATGTCCCAGTCCTTCCCCGACCTCGGGGTATCCGCGCCTGTCGTGAAGGCCCTGGCCGCGCGCGGCATCACCAACCCCTTCCCCATCCAGGGCCTGATCATGGCCGATGCGCTCGCCGGCCGAGACGTCCTGGCCAAGTCCCAGACGGGCTCGGGCAAGACGCTCGCGTTCGCCATCCCCATCGTCGAACGGCTGGCACCCGGCCAGGGCCAGCGGCCGCAGGCCCTCGTTCTGGTGCCCACCCGCGAGCTCGCCTCGCAGGTGGTCCGGGAGTTCGAAGACGTCGCCGCCGCGAAGAAACTCCACGTGGCCGCCGCCTACGGCGGTGTCAGCATCCGTGAGCAGTCCCGCCGCGTCGCCAAGGCCGACATCCTGGTGGCCACCCCCGGCCGCCTGGAGGACCTGGCCGAGCGGGGCCTGATCCGCCTGAAGGACGTCCGGATCCTGGTCCTCGACGAGGCCGACCGCATGCTCGACATGGGGTTCGAGCCGCAGGTCGCCGACATCGCCCGCCGCCTCCCGCGCGATCGTCAGACCATGTTCTTTTCCGCGACGCTCGAGAACGCCGTGGGGCATCTCGCCGCGCGGTACACGAAGAATCCCGTGCGCCGCGAGATCGAAGCCCCCAAGCGGACGGTCGAGGAGGCCCAGCACCGGTTTGTCTCGGTGAGCGAGGCCGGCAAGGTCGACGCGTTGGTCGATCTCCTGACGGCCGAGCCGGGACTCGCCCTGGTGTTCACCAGGACCAAGCGGGGCGCCGGACGGCTGGCCGAGAGGCTCGAATCGAAAGGAATCTCGGTGGCCGCCATGCATGGGGACCTCTCCCAGGCCGCCCGGGAGCGCACGCTCAAGCGGTTCCACAGCGGCAAGGTCAGCACCCTGGTGGCTACCGACGTGGCCGCCCGCGGGCTGGACGTCGAAGGCATCGCCCACGTCATCAACTACGATCCGCCGGCGGACGACACCGGCTACGTCCACCGGGTGGGCCGGACGGCACGAGCCGGGCGAACCGGCCGCGGCGTCACCCTGGTCACGCCCGAGCAGCAGGGAGACGTGAGCCGGATGGCTGCGCGCCTGCACCTGGCCGAGGACTTCAAGCGCGAGGGCATGACCATGGCCCCGCCGCGCGTGGTGTTCTCGAGCAAGGGCCGTCGCGCCGGCATGCGCCGCCGCCCGGCTCGCCGCGCGTTCTGACCCCAGCGCCGGGGACGACCACGGCTGGTCGGACTCGCGCCTTGATGGCAGACTGAGACCTTCACCAGGCCAGGAGGGACCGCCGTGGGCACCATCGCTACCGACATCAAGG
>VAYC01000160.1 GCA_005885025.1 Actinomycetota bacterium
ACCGCAGCCCGGCGACGAGTTCATGGTGACCGCGGAGGAGTCCCACCGCATCAAGAACACCGGCGAGCGGCGAGGACGGGTGCTCGAAGTGGCGTACGGATACACGACCGAGGACGACACGTTTCGACTCCATGACGACTATGGACGCCCCCTCGAGCCGGACTGGTAACACGCCGATACAGGTTGACAAAAGTCCATTGCCCGCCCCGGAGGCGCATGCTACGCTCCCGCCGCGGTTGGCGGGCGGTCCGCCGAGAAGTGCAAGGAGGTACAGGTTGACGCAAGGAACGGTGAAGTGGTTCAGCAACGAGAAGGGTTACGGCTTCATCGCTCGCCCTGACGGCGACGACGTGTTCGTTCACTTCTCGGCGATCGTCGGCGAAGGCTATCGCACCCTCAGCGAGGGACAGGCGGTAGAGTTCGACATCGTGGAAGGACCCAAGGGAAAGCAGGCGGCGAACGTCAAGCCTGCCTAGCCCCTTGGTGCCGGTCATCGGGAACGGGCTCTTTGCGGGCCCGTTCTCGCTTCATGTCGGCCCCGCTCCTTATACTTCAGGGGAGCGGATGGCGAGTGATCTTCTTCCTTGAGCGCCGAGAACTCGGTGCCGATCCCCCCTACGGAGGTGATGAAGCGTCTCTGTTGAGCCGCGCGTGAACGACAGGATCCGCGCTCCTCAGGTGAGGCTGGTGGGCGCCGACGGAGCGCAGATCGGCATCGTGCCGGTCCAGGACGCTCTGCGCCGAGCCCAGGATCTGGATCTGGACCTGGTCGAGGTGGCTCCTCAAGCCCAGCCGCCCGTGTGCCGCATCATGGACTACGGCAAGTTCAAATACGAGCGAGCCGTCCAACAGAAGGAAGCCAGGAAGCGGCAGTCGCGCGTCGAGGTCAAGGAGATCAAGATGCGCCCCAAGATCGATCCTCACGACTACGGGATCAAGAAGGGGCACGTCATCCGGTTCCTCCAGTCCGGGGCCCGGGTCAAGGTCACCATCATGTTCAGGGGCCGGGAGATGGCCCACACGGAGCTGGGCCGAAGACTCCTGGACCACCTCACGGGAGATCTCCAGGAACTTGCTACCGTAGAGACCTATCCGAAGTTGGATGGGCGGAACATGGTGATGGTTCTGGCGCCCGTCAAGCGTCCGGTGACGAGGGCGACGCCGAAGGAAGCCCAAGCCGAGGCTCCGGCCGAGGCGGCGCAGTAAGGCCGGTCGATTTCACATGCCGGTGCGAACGAGGGAAGGGACTCTGGCATGCCGAAGATGAAGACCCACCGGGGCGCCGCCAAACGGTTCCGGGTGACCAGGACCGGGAAGGTCCTGCACCGTAAGGCGACCGGGAACCACATGCTCATCAAGAAGTCGAGCGGCCGGAAGCGGCGCGTCAGCGGCGTGGCTGAGGTCGGCCCCGAGGCGAAGGGCATCCGCCGGCTTCTCGGCCGGTAGGGCAGCGGAGGGTTTCGACATGCCTCGGGTGAAGAGGAGCGTCCACGGACGGAAGAAGCGCCGGGCGATCCTGGAACAGGCCAAGGGATACCGCGCGTCGAGGTCGCGACGGTACCGGGTCGCCAAGGAGCAGGTCATGCACTCCATGGCCTACGCTTACCGGGACCGCCGGGACCGGAAGGCGCAATTCCGCCGCCTGTGGATCACGCGGATCGGCGCGGCTGCCCGCGGAGACGGCATCACGTATTCGAGCTTCGTCCGGGGCCTGCGGGCCGCCGGCCTCGAGCTCGACCGAAAGATCCTGGCGGACCTGGCCGTGAGAGATCCGGTGGCGTTCGCCTCGCTGGTCGCGGTGGCTCGGGAAGGCCTTGAGGAAGCGAGTCGACCCAAGAAGGCTCGAACCCGGCGGGCCGCAGCCAGCACCTGAGGCCGCCCCCAGCCGTGGCCGTCCCCTGAAAGCAGGCGGGCGGTGATCACCTCCCTCCACAACAAGCGCGTGGCCGCGGCCGTTCGGTTGAAGAAGCGGGCCATGCGCGAGAAGGACCGCCGGTTCCTGGTGGAAGGCGCCCAGGGTGTGGAGGAGGCACTCGCGTCCGGCGCAAGCATCAGGGACCTGTTCGTGACCCCCTCCTCCCAGGAGCGCCTCGACGACATCGTGCAGGCCGCCCGGACGGCCAGCGTCCCTGTCCACTCGGTCTCACCCGAGGTCATGGGCCACCTGACGTCTACGGTGACTCCCCAAGGGGTCGTTGCCGTGGCGGCGTTCGTGGACGTTGGGCTGGACGACCTCGATCCGGAGGCCGGATGTATCGCGGTGATGGTGGAGGTCCGCGATCCGGGAAACGCAGGGACGATCCTGCGCTCGGCGGACGCGTCGGGCGCCGGCGGCGTGGTCTTCACGAAGTCCTCGGTGGACGTCTACAACCCCAAGGCGGTCCGAGCCACCGCCGGTTCGCTGTTCCACGTGCCGGTGGTGCGAGGCGAGGACGTCGAGGAATCCGTCGAGGCCTTGCGGGAGCGAGGGTTCGCCATCTTGGCCGCGTCAGCGGACGGAGACGAGCCGGTCTATGTACGCGATCTGGCCGCCCCCACGGCGGTGCTGTTCGGGAACGAAGCGCGCGGCCTGTCGGCAGAGGCGAGAGCTCTCGCCGACGCTTCGATCCGCGTCCCGATCGCCGGGCGGGCCGAATCCCTCAATCTCGCCGCCGCGGCGACCCTGGTGCTGTTCGAATCGGCCCGGCAACGCTCGGGCCGGCCCCTGGCAGAGGGAAGCAGCCGGCTCGCTCGGATCGTGGCCGGCGCGGCCCACGACATTCGGTCTCCGCTCACCGCGCTCAAGGGGTTTGCTCGGACCCTCGTGTCGAAGTGGGATCAGCTCGAGGACGAGCAGCGGCTGATGATGCTCGAAGGGTTGGCCCACGACGCGGTCCGCATGGAGACCGTGGTCTCCCAGCTCGTGGACGCCGCCAGGCTGCTCTCGGGGCGTCTGGAGCTGGCCCGGGTCCCGACCGACCTGCTGGCTGCGGTCCGTGCCGTCCAACAGGAGCTCGGCCAGTGGGAGCAAGCCGAGCTGGTCGTGGTCGGCGACGCGGCCGTGGCGAACGTAGATCCCGTCCGGCTCAGGTCGATGCTCCTGGCCATGGTGGAGAGCGCGCAGTGGTTCGCCGAGCAGGGGCCCGTCGAGGTGGAGGTCCGGGCCGGGCCGCCCCTGCGCGTCTCGGTTGCCCGGGCCCAACCCACCGTAGGTCCCGGGGACGCCCATCGTCTGTTCGAGCCGCGGGAGGCGGGCAGCGGCGGGGGGAGCAAGGTCGGCCTGTTCGTTGCGCGAGGCCTCGCTCAGGCCCACGGCGGCACGATCGAGGTCGACGCGAGCGGCCGACTTCGGCTCACGCTCACGCTTCCCTCTTCGTCCGCCCGTCCGCATCCTGGGACGTCAGGGGGCGGCCACTAGACTCACCCTCAATCATGAGTATTCCGATCTCCGCGGACGAAGCCCTCCGGACGCTGGGCGAAGAACTGACCGGTGGGCTCGAGCTGATCGCCGCGGCCACGTCGGTCGCGGAGCTGGAGGCTGCGGAGGTCGCCATGTTGGGGAGGAAGTCGCGGTTCTCATCGGTACAACGCGCACTCGGATCGCTCTCCGAGGAGGATCGGCGCACGGTCGGCCGGCGGACGAACGAGGTTCGCGATGCGTTCCGCGCCGCCTTGGCCGCGCGCAGGGCCGAGCTCGACGCCGGTCGAGAGGCCCGGCTTCTGGAGGCCGACCGGATCGACGTGACCCTTCCCGGCCGAAGGCTTCGGCCGGGCTCGCTCCATCCGCTGACGATCGTGCAGTACGAGATCGTCGACATCTTCACGCGGATGGGATACCGCGTGGTGGAGGGGCCCGAGGTGGAGACCGAGTGGTACAACTTCGACGCGCTCAACTTCGCCCCCGACCATCCGGCCCGGACGCTGATGGACACGATCTACCTCGATGTCCCGGGGGAGTCCGGTTTGCTGCTCCGCACGCACACCTCTCCCATGCAGATCCGCACCATGGAAGCTCAGCCCCCGCCGGTCCACGTGGTGGTCCCGGGCAGGGTCTATCGGAACGAGGAGATCACGGCGAAGAACATGCCGGTGTTCCACCAGGTCGAAGGCCTGGCGGTGGACGAGGGCATCGCGTTCTCCGACCTGAAGGGAACGGTCGAGACGTTCTTCCGGGCGCTGCTCGGGCCGGAGCGGGAGGTACGCCTCACTCCCTCGTTCTTCCCGTTCGTCGAGCCCGTGTGCGGAGGAAAGGGCTGCCGCACGTGCGCCGCCACCGGGTGGATCGAGATCATGGGCGCGGGCATGGTCCACCCGAAGGTCCTCCAGAACGTGGGGTATGACCCCGAGCGCTACACGGGATTCGCCTTCGGCATGGGGTACGACCGGCTGGCCATGATCCGGTTCGGCATCCCCGACATCCGGCTCCTGTGGGAGAGCGACGCCCGGTTCCTCGAACAGTTCCAAGCGGTGGGGTGACCGGTGAAGATCGTGCTCTCGTGGCTCCGGGAGCTCTGCCCGACGGACCTCTCCGCCGAAGAGCTCAGCGAGCTTCTCTCGTGGAAGGGGCTCCATACCGAGTCGATCACCCGGCCCTGGGAGGGCCTGTCCGGCGTGGTCGTGGCAAGGGTCCTCGAGGTCCGGGACCACCCGAACTCCGAGAAGCTCTGCCTGGCCCGGGTGAGCTACGGCTCGGGCGAGCGCGAGCTCGTGGTCGGCGTTCGGAACATGAAGCCCGGCGACCTGGTGCCGCTGGCCGGACCCGGGACGCGCGTGCCGGCTCTCCCCGAGCCGATGTCGGCGCGGGAGATCCGGGGCGTGGTCTCCGAGGGAATGATCTGCTCCCCGCGGGAGCTGGCGATCTCCCACGACCATTCCGGCATCTTGATCCTTCCGCCGGATGCTCCGCTGGGAGCCGACTTCAAGTTGACCTACGGGCTCGACGAGATCGTGCTCGACCTGGAGGTGGAAGCCAACCGGCCGGACGAGCTGTCCGTCCTGGGGGTGGCCCGGGAAGTCAGCGCGGCCACCGGCACGCCACTCGTCATGCCCGACACGACGGTGAGCGAGGACCAGGAGCCGGTCGCGGGCCATGCCACCGTGGAGGTCGAGGATCCGGAGAAGTGCCCCCGTTACCTCGCCCGTGTCATCCGCGACGTCGCGACCCGTCCAACCCCGATCCGCGTGCAGGCCCGCCTCACCGCGGCGGGCATGCGCCCCATCTCCGGCGTGGTCGACGCCACGAACTACGTGATGCTCGAGATGGGCCATCCCATGCACCCCTTCGACCTCGATCTGCTCGAGGGGAGGGGAGTGATCGTGCGGCGGGCCCGGCCAGGGGAGCGCCTGGTCACGCTGGACGGGGTGGAGAGGATCCTCACCGAGGACGACCTCGTCATCGCGGACCGGATGAAGGCAGTGGGCATCGCCGGCGTGATGGGGTCGGCGGACGGCGAGGTTCGCGCCTCCACCACCGAGGTCCTGCTGGAGAGCGCGTACTTCGAGCCGCGAGGGATCTTCCGGACCTACCGGAGGCTCGGCCTCCTGACCGAGGCCTCGTCGAGGTTCTCGCGGGGCGCCGATCCCGAGATCCTCGGCCCCGCAGCCGCCCGCGCGGCCCGTCTGATGGTGGAGTGGGGCGCCGGGAGGGTGCTCGCCGGGGCGATCGACGTGGGACGCGCGCCCGAGCGAAGGAGACTGTCGATCCGGCCCACCCGGGCCTCCACGGTGATCGGGTCCGAGGTCTCGGCGTCGGACCTAGCCGAAGCCTTGGGACGGCTCGGCATCGCCGCCGAGAAGGCCGATGGCGAGGTGCGCGTTGAGGTCCCGAGCTTCCGCCCCGACCTCGAGAGCGAGACCGACCTGGTCGAGGAAGTCGTTCGGGTGCAGGGCTACGACACGCTGGGCTCGACCGTCCCCGGGGTCCGGCAGGCAGGTGGGCTCCAGCCGAGCTACGCGCTTCGCCGCCGGATCCGTGAGCTGTTCGTTCGCGCCGGGCTCCGAGAGGCCACCTCGCTCTCGTTCGCCTCTGAGGCCGACCTCGACCTGATGGGAGATGCCCGCGGCGTGCGCCTGGCCAATCCGCCTTCCGCCGACGAACCGTTCCTCCGGACGAGCCTCGTGCCGAACCTGCTGAGGGCCCTGGCCAGGAACGCCTACCGCGGGCGGCCGGGAGCGACGATGTTCGAGGTCGGGCACGTGTTCCGCCCCGGGACGGCCGGGGCAGTCGACGAGCGGGAGTCGGCCGCCGCGGCGCTGTGGGGTCCGGCCGGCCTCGGCGTGCATGCGGAACGGCGCGAGCTCGACTTCTTCGACGGCAAGGGCGCGGTGGAGGCCCTCATGGACGGGCTGGGAGTCTTGGACTGGGAACTGGGGGCGCCGCTCGGGATGCCGTTTCATCCCGGTCGGTCGGCGGCGGTGACGGTCGCCGGAACGCCGGCCGGATCGCTCGGCGAGATCCATCCTCGCGTGGTCGAGCAGCTCGACCTCACCGGCCGGGTGGCCGTCCTCGAGATCGATGTGACCGTGCTCGCTGCTCACCTGGGACGTGGGGGCGCGTTCCGCGAGATCCCGCGGTTCCCGCCCGTCCACCGCGACCTCGCCTTCGTCGTGGACGCGGCCACTCCGGCCGGCGTCGTCCGGGCCGCCCTTGTCGACGCGGCCGGTGCTCTCCTCGACTCAGCCGTGCTGTTCGACGTGTTCGAAGGGGCACCCATCCCCGCCGGGAAGAAGAACCTGGCCTTCTCGGTGGACTTTCGGGCCCCCGACCGAACGCTCACCGACGGGGAGGCCGAGGCGGCCGTCCAGGACATCGTGCAGCGCCTCGCTCGAGACTTCGGGGCGGAGTTCCGCGCGAGCTGACCACGGGGAATCTCGAACTATCCTGAATGCCGGGCCCCCGGTACGATCTGCCCGACATGGCTCGAAACTTCCTCTCGGTCGACGATCTCTCGGCCTCGGAACTTGCCGAGCTGCTCGAGCTCTCGGAGAAGGTCAAGACGTCCCCCTCCGACTACGCCCAGAGGTTGGCCGGCCTGTCGGTGGCGATGATCTTCGAGAAGCCCTCCACCCGGACCCGGGTCTCCTTCGAGGTGGCGATCGCCGAGGTGGGCGCCCACCCACTGGCGCTGTCGTCGTCCGAGCTGCAGCTCGGACGTGGGGAGACCATCGAGGACACGGGGAGGGTTCTATCTCGCTATGTCGACGCCATCGTGCTTCGGACCTTCGGCCAGGAGCGGCTGGAGGCCCTGGCCCGCACGGCGACGGTCCCGGTGGTGAACGCCCTGTCCGACTTCGAGCATCCCTGCCAGTGCCTGGCCGATCTCCTGACGATCAACGAGAAGAAGGGGCGGCTTGCCCGCCTCACGGTGGCGTACGTGGGCGACGGCAACAACGTGGCCCACTCGTTGCTCCTGGGCGGGGCCAAGGCCGGCATGCACCTGCGAGTGGCGACCCCTTTCGGGTACGAGCCCATCCCGCAGGTCATCCGGCGAGCGGAGGAGATCGGGAAGGACACCGGAGGGAGCGCCATGATCACGCATGACCCCGAGCAGGCCGTGACCGGGGCCGATGTCCTGTACACGGACGTGTGGGCCTCGATGGGGCAGGAGGAAGAGGCCACCGAGCGGACGCTCGTGTTCCAACCCTACCGGTTGGACGAGTTCGCCGTGGAACGGGCCGCCAAGGACGCCATCGTCATGCACTGCCTGCCGGCGCATCGGGGACAGGAGATCACGGACGGGGTCATCGACGGGCCGCAGTCCGTGGTGTGGGACCAGGCCGAGAACCGCTTGCACACGCAGAAGGCGCTACTCCTGTGGCTGCTCCGCGAAGTCTGAGCCCCTCCGGCCACGTCGGGGGGTCTGTCTAGAATCACCGCATGGCGCGGGCGAACGACGATGTCGAAGCCCTCCTTCAGGAATACGCGGACCTCCTTTCGATCTCCGGCGGGGACGCCTTCCGAGTGAGGACCTATGAGAAGGCCGCCCGGTCGGTCGGCGGCCACCATGCGGACATCGCCACGCTCGACCGGAAAGGCCTGCAGGGCATCCCGAACGTCGGCAAGTCGATCGCGGAGAAGATCCAGGAGTACTTCGACAAAGGGTCGATCAGCGCGCTCGAGGAGCTGCGAGCCCAGGTCCCGGCGGGCGTCCGCCAGCTCACCTCCATCCCGAACCTCGGGCCGAAGAAGGCGTGGATGCTGTACCACGACCTCCACATCGCCTCGGTCCAGGAACTGGCCGACGCCATCCACGACGGCCGGCTGAAAGGCCTGAAGGGCTTCGGGGAGAAAACGGAGGAGAACATCCTGCGCGGCATCGATCTGATGCAGCAGTCCGGGGCCCGCGTTCTGCTGAGTGTGGCCACGGACCTGGCCGAGGAGATCGTGGCCGAGCTCACAGCCGTCCGCGGCTGCCGTCAGTGCGCGTACGCCGGTTCGCTGCGCCGAATGGCGGAGACCATCGGGGACATCGACATCCTGGCGGCCTCGGCGGAGCCCGAGCCGATCATGGACGCCTTCACCGGCCTGTCATACGTGGAGAGAGTGATGGCGCGAGGTGAGACCAAGACGTCCATCCGGACGACCAAAGGGCTCCAGGTCGATCTGCGCGTCGTCCCGCCCGACTGCTGGGGGGCGGCACTCCAGTACTTCACGGGGTCCAAGGCCCACAACATCCGGACCCGGGAGATCGCCGTTCGCCAAGGACTGAAGCTGTCGGAGTACGGGTTGTTCGAAGCGAAGTCCGGCAAGCTCATCGTCGCCCAGACGGAAGAGGAGGTCTACGAGCGCCTCGGGCTGCCCTGGATCCCTCCGACGCTCCGGGAGGACCGCGGAGAGATCGACGCCGCCCTGCACGGCGAGCTGCCCACGCTCGTAGAGCTGAAGGACCTACGGGGCGACCTTCACACGCATACGACCCTCACCGACGGGCTGTCCACACTCGAGCAGATGGTCGCCGCGGCTCGAGAACGAAAGTACGCCTACTACGCGGTCACCGACCACGCGCCCAACCTCTACATGCAGCGCATGACCGACGAAAAGATGTTGAGACAGCGTGAGCAGCTGAGAGCCCTGGCAAAGGAAGGGGAGATGGTCCTGCTCCACGGCACCGAGCTGAACATCGACGCCGAAGGGGGCGTGGACTGGGGCCCGGAGTTCCTGGAAGGTTTCGACCTCTGTGTGGCCTCCGTGCACACGGAGTTCAATCAGTCGAAGGACGAGATGACGCGGCGGATCATCCGGGCCATGGAGAACCCGCACGTGAACGTCATCGGGCATCCAACCGGTCGAAAGATCGGCCAGCGCCCTCCGATCGAGTTCGACATGGACGAGGTGTTCACGGCCGCGGCCCGGACGGGGACGGCCCTCGAGGTGAACTCCTACCCTGACCGCCTCGACCTCCGGGACGAGCACATCATGTGGGCGAGGCGGCACGGGGTGAAGTTCGCCGTGGACACCGATTCCCATTCCACCGTGCACCTGCCGTTCATCCGCTACGGCGTCGGCACCGCCCAACGAGGGTGGCTGACGAAGAACGATGTGATCAACGCGTGGCCGCTGACCAAGCTGCGGACGTTCCTGAAGAAAGGACGGTCTTGACCGTGGAACGCGTCGACGGGATCGGAGGCGTCTTCTTCCGCGCGAAGGATCCGAAGGCGCTCCTCGACTGGTACCGGACGCACCTGGGAATCGAGCGGGCCGCGGACTTCCAGGGACACGTCTTCCCATGGGGGGCCGGCACTGCCGCCACGCACGGCACCACGACGTGGGCGATCTTCCCGGCCGACACCGCGTACTTCGGAGAGCCGGGCTCGTCGCTCATGGTCAACTACCGCGTCGTGGACCTCGATCGGATGCTGGAGCAGCTCCGCGCGGCCGGGGTCGAGGTGATCGACCACGTGGAGGAGAGCGAGTACGGGAGGTTCGGCTGGGCCGTGGATCCCGAGGGCAACCGCCTCGAGCTGTGGCAACCGGCGCCCGGCAAGTAGGGGTTCGCCCCCTTCCTCGGTCGTTCTATGCCCGGCCTTCTCTCGTGGTGGCGCGAGACCTGATCGGGCGGCTCCTGGTTCGACGCATCCCGGCGGTCACGTTGATGGGACGCATCGTGGAGTGCGAGGCGTACCAGGAGGACGACCCGGCCAGCCATTCCTTTCGGGGCATGACGAACAGGACGGAGGTCATGTTCGGCCCCGCCGGGCGCCTGTACGTGTATTTCACGTACGGCATGCACTTCTGCATGAACCTCGTCACGGGCCGAGATGGCGAGGGAAGCGCCGTGCTGCTCCGAGCGGTCGAGCCGCTGGAGGGCCTGGAATGGATGCGCCAGCGGCGAGGGGTGGCCGACCCCCGCCTGCTGTGCTCGGGCCCGGCTCGGCTGACCGAGGCCTACGGGATCGGTCGGGCCGAGAACGGGATGGACCTGCTGGCGGCTCGGGATCTCTTCGTGGCGAGAGGTCGCCCCGTCTCCGATGAAAGCGTGGGAGTGGGGCCGCGAGTCGGGATCACCGCGGCCGCCGAGCGCCCCTGGCGCTTCTATGAGCTCGGCAACCGGTTCGTTTCGCGAAGGGCCCGCCCTGGGCCGGCGACCTCAGGGCGAGGGGGATGGTGAGGGAGAGGGAGAGGGCGTGGGAGTTGGGGTCGGCGTCGGCGTCGGTGAAGGCTTGGGAGACGGAGGCGGCGTGGGGGCCGCGAACGACACGGTGATCCTCACCAACCCTCCCTGCAGCGTCCGCCGGCCCGGCGCGGGATCCTGCGACAGCACCACACCGGGCGGGCCACCCGAGGGCCGGGTGTCGACGAGGACGCCGAAGCCGTAGCTCTGAAGCAGATTGACGGCGCTGTCCTGA
>VAYC01000415.1:0-496 GCA_005885025.1 Actinomycetota bacterium
GGATCGAGGTCACCCTCCGCGACACCGGCCTGCCGTGGACGGCGCAGCGGTTCGGCCCGCGCTCCGGTCACTGGTACGGACCGGAGCCGAAGACCGGCCAGGAGGCCCTGGCGCTCCGCCAACCGCTTCTCACGCAAACGCAGCGGCTCTGGATGGCGAACCGCGGCGTGTGGGAGGCGCTGCCCGGCGCGGGGCCGACGCTGGCCGTGCCCGCGAGCGCGGCGGACGTGGAGCGCTATCTCGATGCTTACACGTCGTTCTTGCGCGCGGTGGCGAGCTGAAACCGCCTCCTCGGCGTATCTGGACCTCGACTGGCAGATCTCTCAGAAACGAAACTTGGCCTGCACGGTGGTGATGGTCGAGGACGTGGCATCTGCGGGGAAGGCCCGTCCAGGCTGGAAATATCCCCCGGTGAGCCGGAGCTCAAACTCCCTGCGCGGCTCGTACCCCACCACCAGATCCCACTCGCTGCCGAGGCGTGGGTCGAGACCGGAGG
>VAYC01000415.1:581-1328 GCA_005885025.1 Actinomycetota bacterium
GATCGGGCGGGGCGCAGTGCGGCACCCAGGGTCTGGATCCGGAGGTTGGTCAGCTCGGGGTCGAGGACTTCACCGTAGTAACGGAACGAAACGACGCCATTCAGGCTCGCCCGATTCCTCTGGAGACCGCTCTGCCGGAAGGTGCCGTCCGCTCCCTGTGGCTGCTGCCCGGCGGGCAAGGTGAGCTCGTCATCTCCCGAGCCGAGGGCGTACGAGACGGTGAAGGAGGGGTCCAAGACGATTCGCGGCCGATACGTCAGGCCGACGTCGAGAGCGTGCGCCTGTACGCCTCGGACGATAACCTGACCCGTCGAGGAGTCGAGCCGTCCCCGCGTCCCACCCTCATGCGCCAGATCCGCCCAGAACTTGAAATGCGTTCCCGGATCTCCGAGGACCCTCAGGCCCAGGATTCTCGGAGAATCGCGTAGCTCCGTTCGATCCTCCCGATCCAGGTAGAAGGCCTGCAGGGCGAGATCGCTCCTCAGATCCCACCTGACTTCGGCGATCGGGTTGGTCGCATTCTGGTCCCGTTGATTCCGCGTCTTGTCGAAGAGGTCCCGACCGACAGAGGCCTCGAATGTCACTCGCCCGTAATCGCCGAACATCCGGACCGCGTCGAGATTCTTGTTATCGTAGTACCACCTCCGGCTCTCGTAGAACTTCTGCCGGCCGACGACCAGCGACAGACCCGGCGCAGGAAAGTCGGCCAACCGGACGTACGCCTGTCCTCCGCGCGCGCTCCCGGAT
>VAYC01000187.1:0-4412 GCA_005885025.1 Actinomycetota bacterium
AGAGCCTGAAGGACCACGACTTCGACATCCCGCTCCAGTTCACCAACTACCGGTCGTAGGCCAAGACCTGTTCCCGGTTCCCCGTTCCGGCTGGCTACAGCTTCTGGGCGATCTGCTCCAAGCGGGCGATCCGTGCGTCCGTCGGGGGGTGCGTCGAGAACAACCTGGCAAACGACGAGGCCCCCGCCGACCGACCCTTGAAGGGATTGATGATGAACATGTGGGCCTGGGCCGGGGACACCGACGGCGGCACGGGTACCTGCCGGGCCGCAAGCTCGATCTTCCTGAGCGCGCTGGCCAGTGCCTCGGGGTCGTGGGAGAGGTACGCGCCCGACTCGTCCGCCTGGTATTCCCGGGAGCGGGACACCGCCATCTGGATCAGCGCCGCGGCGATGGGCGCCAGGATCCAGGCGATGAGGAAGGCGAACGGGCCGAGCGGGTTGTTCCGGTCGTCTCGGCTGCCGCCGAAGAAGAAGGCGAACCTGGCCAGGAACGTGATCGACATCGCGATGGCTGCGGCCACCGAGCCGATCAGGATGTCGCGGTTGGTGACATGGGACAGCTCGTGGGCCAGGACGCCCCGGAGCTCCCGCTCGTCGAGGATCTGCAGGATGCCCTTGGTGACCGAGACCGCGGCATGATGCGGGTTTCGTCCGGTGGCGAAGGCATTCGGCTGGGCCATGTCGCTCACATAGATGCGCGGCATGGGCATGCTCCTGGCCTGGGTGAGCTCCCGGACGATCCGGTACAGCTCCGGGTACTCGGCCTCCGTCACGGGTTTGGATCTGGTGGTGGCGATGGCGATCTTGTCGGAATACCAGTACATGGCGAAGTTGAAAACCAGGGCGATGGCCAGTGCGATCACCGCACCTTGAGAACCGCCGATCAGCCCACCGATCAGGACGAAGAGGCCGCCCAGGGCCGCGATCAGCACCCAGGTCTTGACTCTGTTCACGTCTCGTTCCTCCTCTTTGTCGTTTTTGTCGTTGCATCCATTGTACGGACGGGCTCGTGGATTAGGGTGGCCCGCAGAGGTGGTCACCCATTCCGCACATCGAGTTCAGGTTGCTCTCACCTCGCGGGGGTAGTGGTTAGGAAACCGACAAGGAGGTTGGGCGTGGATACTGCGGTCTTGAAACCGGCGGAGGGCAGGCGAGGCAGGACGGCGGCGGGCGCCATGGCCCTGGGTGGCGTCCTCGCTCTGATGGGATCGCTCCTGACCTGGGCATCGGCCCAGACGACCGGACTGGCGGGGGGAGCACAGCGGTCGGCCGCCAAGACTCGCCGGCCGGGAAGGACAGGTCGATCCTTTGACCTCACCGGCCTCCACACCACGGCCGGCCGGGCCGTGCTGGCCCTGAGCATCGCCCTGATCGTGGTCGCTCTGCTCGCGTTCGTGGCCTATTGGTTCTGGATTCGCCTGGGAGCCATTGCGATCGGATTGGTCCTGGGCATCATCGCGCTGGTGTGGAGCGCCCTGGATCTTGCCTCCCCGGAGTCCGCGCTGGGCATCGTTCGCGGCCGCTTCGCCCGCCATGCCGTCCCGGCCTCGGCGGGGCTGGGCGTCTACCTGGCCGTGGCCGGATCCGCCCTCGCCGTCATCGCCGCCATGGCGTGGTTGGTGATGAATCGGAGCCGATGGGCCACGTTCGCGACGATGGGAGGAGCGCCTACCCCTCCTCGCCCTGAGTCTCGGCCGGATGAGCGGCCGGCAACTCCGCTCCCGCCGACGGCGAGCCCAGGACTTGCGCCTGACTGACCCGGCTACTGGCCGATCAGCGTGGAGATGCGGGGGAAGTGCGCGAACAGCGAGGGGAACACACCAACCGCCAGGACGGCCAAGGTGGAGACCGCGACCACGCCTGTGACGAGGAGTGGCGGGCGGAAGGGTCGAACCGGCTCGGGAACGGGCTCGAAGAACATAGGCCGCACCACCGAGATGTAGTAGACGAGCGAGATCACCGAATTGATGACCATGGCCACCGCCAGCCATGGCCCCAGACCGCCCCGGTCGATGGCGGCCTGGAAGATGAAGAACTTCCCCCAGAATCCGGCCAGCGGCGGGATGCCGGCCAGGGACAGGAGGAACATCGCCATGCCCACCGCAACGGGGGCCGAGCGTTCCCCGAGTCCGGCGAAATCCGTCACCAGGATCCCAGGTGCCTCCCTGGACATGGCGACCACCACCGCGAAGGCACCGAGGTTCATCACGGCGTAGATCAGGATGTAGAGGACGGCCGCGGCGAACGCTTCCTTGTTCACCGCCGTCCCGGCCGGGGTCGCCAGGGCGAAGGGCAGGAGCATGTAGCCGGCCTGGGCGATCGACGAGTAGGCCAGCAGCCGGACGACCTGCCGTTGTTGCAGCGCCACCAGGTTCCCGATGGTCATCGTGAACAGTGCCAGCACGGCGAAGATGGGGGCCCAGAAGTCGGCTCGGGGCAGGAACGCCACGAACATGATCTGGAGCAGGCCCGCGAATCCAGCGGCCTTGGAAGCTACCGAGAGGAAGGCCGCCACCGGCACCGGTGCACCCTCGTAGGTGTCGGGAGCCCAGAACTGGAACGGGAAGGCCGAGACCTTGAAGGCGAATCCCGTTACCACGAACAGGATGGCCGCCAGCGCGAGGTTCGTGGCCCCCGCCGGCTGGGCGAGCTTCTGCGCGATCCCGTCCAGCCTGAGCGTCCCGGTCACGCCGTAGATCAGGCTCATCCCGTAGAGCATCACCGCCGTCGACAGGACGCTGATCAGGAAGAACTTCAGCGCAGCCTCGTTCGAACGGGGGTCGCCCTTGCGGAATCCCGTCAGGAGGAAGCCAGGGGCCGAGACCAGCTCCAGCGAGATGAACAACATCAGCAGGTCCCGAGACGAGGGCATGGTCAGCATGCCGAGGAACGAGCACAGGAGGAGCGTGTAGTACTCGCCCTGGTAGTACCGCCCTTCCCTGAAATACCGGAGCGACAGCGCCAGCACCACCATGGCCACGGCCAGGAAGAAGACCTTGAACAACAGCGCGAAGTTGTCGACCACATAGGCTCCGCCGAACGTTCGGCGGACGGACCCTATGAGGGTGAGCGCGGCTGCCAGGGATCCCGCCACCCCGATGAAGGACAGCGGCATGGCCAGCCACTTCCGCTCTCGCCGAAGGAAGAGGTCGACGAGGAGCACCAGGAAGATCGTCCCTGCCAGGACGAGCTCGGGCGCGATGGCGTGATAGTCGATGGCGGGGTTCTTGATCGGTGCGGCCTGGGCCAGCAGGTGCGTCATCGGCTCCTCCGTCACCCGGTGAAGAGCCGGGCCAGGGACGCCACGGCGTCGTTGGTGGTTCCGAACACGACCCGGGGGAACAGCCCGAGGAAGAGGATGCCGACGAGCAGCGGGGTCCAGGCCATCATCTCCACGGCGGTCACATCAGGGAGGGCTCGCTCCCGCCATGCGTCGGGTAACGTCCCGAGGTTCACCCGCTGGAGCGTCCACAGGAAGTACCCGGCCGTCAGGATCGTCCCGATGCCACCGAACACCATCAGCGTCCGGAACAGCGTGACGTGGCCCGAGAGGATGTGGGCGGGGCTGTAGGAGGACAGCAGCGCGAGGACCTCTCCCCAGAACCCGGCCAGGCCGGGCAGGCCCAGGGAGGCGATGGCCGTGAAGGCGAAGATCCCCGCCAGCAAGGGCACCTTCTGCAGCATGCCGCCGCCGATGTCCGAGATCAGCCGGGTGTGATACCGGTCGTAGATCGAGCCGACCTCGAAGAACAGCATCCCGGTGATGATCCCGTGGGCCACCATGCCGAAGAGAGCTGCGTTGATGCCGATGGTCGTCAGCGTGGCGATCCCGAGCATGACGAACCCCATGTGACCGACGCTCGAGAACGCGATGAGACGTTTCAGGTCTCGCTGGGCCAGGCACGCGAGCGACGCGTACACGATGGCGATCACCGCGAGGATGGCGATGGCCGGGGCCCACGTCTTCGCCGCCTGGGGCAGGATCGGGAGCGCGATCCTGATGAAACCGTACGAGCCCATCTTCAGAAGGATCCCTGCGAGCAAGACCGAGCCTACCGTCGGCGCCTCGGTGTGGGCGTCGGGGAGCCACGTGTGGAACGGCCACATAGGCACTTTGATGGCGAACCCCAGGAACAGCCCCGCGAAGATCAGGTTCTGCACGGCCCGGGACACGGCCAGGCCGGCCCCGCCCTGCCGGGCGAGCTGGACGATGTCGAAGGTGTGCGGCTGGGACTTGAAGAACAGGGCCAGGAAGCCCAGCAGCATGAACACGCTGCCGAACAGCGTGTACAGGAAGAACTTGATCGCCGCGTATTCGCGGTTCGCGGAGCCCCAGATTCCGATGAGGAAGTACATGGGAACGAGCACGAGCTCCCAGAAGATGAAGAACAGCACGAGGTCGAAGGAAAT
>VAYC01000187.1:4482-4966 GCA_005885025.1 Actinomycetota bacterium
ACCGCCAGGTGTAGATGGCGCAGAGGAACGTCAGCAGTAGGGTCAGCTCGAACAGCGGGAGACTGATGCCGTCGACCCCCACGTGATAGTTCGCGTTGATCGCCGAAATCCAGGAGGCCTTCAGCTCGAACTGGAGTCCGTCGTGGGCGCCGTAGTCGAAGCCGAACAACATCAGGATCCCCACGAGTAGGGCCGCGCCGCTAAAGAGGATCCCCAGGGCTCGGACCAGCCGGTCCATCGATCGAGGGACGAACGCGATGACCAGGGCCCCGAACGTCGGGAGGAACACCGCAAGGGTGATCGCCGACTTGTCCCAACCACTCATGAGGCGCTCTCCTATCTGATCAGGGTGATGGCGATGGCCAGGAGGGTCACGCCGCCGAAGAGATACAGGGCGTAGCGCTGAACGCTTCCCGTCTGCATGTACTTCAAGAGGCCACCCCCAGTGCGGGCGCCGATGCCGATGCCGTTGACCGCGCCGTCC
>VAYC01000188.1 GCA_005885025.1 Actinomycetota bacterium
GCGCACGATCTTGTCCGGATCGACGAAGCCGGTGACCGCCATGCCGTACTTCGGCTCGTGGTCGTGGATGGAGTGGCCGCCGACGATCACGACGCCGGCTTCCCTCGCCACCGCCGCCCCGCCCTCCAGGACCCGAGCCAGCAGCTCCAGCGAAAGCTCCTGTATGGGCCAGGCCACCAGGTTGAGCGCGGTGACCGGTCTGCCGCCCATCGCGTACACGTCGGACATGGCGTTGGCCGCAGCGATCCTTCCCCAGTCGAACGGGTCGTCGACGATGGGCGTGAAGAAGTCGACCGTCTGCACCAGGCCCTGCCCGCCTGGCAGGAGGTAGACGGCGGCATCATCACCCGTGACGGGGGAGACCAGCACCTCGGGCGGATATTCGGTTGGAGTCAGGAGGCCCAGGACCTGGGCCAGGTCGCTCGGGGCGAGCTTGCACGCTCAACCGGCGCCGTGGCTGAACCGGGTGAGCCGCACCTCCTCCCGTATCGTCTCTGCCATGGATCCATCCTAGCCCCGCCGGTTCGTCGAACCGCGGGGACGCGAAACGGGGGCCGCTCGCGCAGCCCCCGCTTCGAGCCAACAAACGTGGACTACTTCAGGAAGGAACCATTGCTTTCCGTCCCGATCTCGGCAAAGAGTCCTGTCGACGTCGCGCCCGGATCCGAGGTGAAGCTGAACCCGTCGGAATTCGAGCCCGAGAAAGTCCCCGTGGCCACGGCGTCGCGGAATTTGCCGTTGAAATTGGTCGGGTCCGTCGGGTCGTCCGACCCCGGCTTGTAGTGGTGGCGCGGGCCGGAGCCCGTCCAGGTGATGTCGAAGCTGACCGTCGCGGGAACGCTGTCCTCCCCGAGGAAGACGAAGCTGTCGATGATCGACACGTCTTCCATGTGGAGCGTCGCCGTCTTCCCGTTCTTGCTGATGGTGAGCGCGCTGTCGGGGACCTGGATGGTCCAGAACAGCCCGTTCTCCGCGATGTCAGCGTTGAAATCGTGTACCTGCTCCCCCGAACTGGGGTCGTAGAGGTCCACTCATATGAACGCGAACGTCCCGGTCAGGACGCTTCCGTCCTCAGACACGTACGTGCCTCGGTACACCCGCATGTCGTTGACCATCGTGTAGCTGTTGCCGTCGGCATCCGTGGCCGTGCCCGCGATGTAGGCAATCGCCGAGAAACCGCTGAAGTCGGTGATCGTGTTCGGCTCAACGTTTTCTCCCTGGAAGCCGAGGTCCACCGGACCAGGGGCGAACACGTGGATCAGCGGCCCGTCGGGGATCTGGATGCCCCCGGGGATCGGTTTCGGCTCCGAACCGACCGCGGTGGCCGTCCCCGGGAGTAACAGGGCCATCGCTGCGGCTCAGGCCGACCACGAGCGGCAGACCGAATCGCCTCTTCATAAGCCTCCCTTCCCCTCCGACGGCCGTCGAAGGCTCTTCCTGAACCGAGGAAGCCTCACTCGAACCCGGTTAGCTGTCAAGGCAGTCCCCCCCCCGGCCGATTCAGTGGGGGATGCAAAGGCTCCCGAAACAGTGGCCGCGGAACAGGATGTAGCCGACACCCGCCAGGGTGTCGACCACGAAATGCGCTGTGACCAGCGGCCAGGTCCGGCGCCATCGCGTGAAGGCGTAGCCGAAGGCGAGCCCGAGCACGAGGTTGCCGGCAAAGCCGCCCCACCCCTGGTACAGGTGATAGCAGCCGCGAAGGAGCGCGCTGGCGGCGATAGCCGCTGCGGACGGCCACCGGAGCTGCTCGAGGCGGTGGATCAAGTACCCGACCGCCACCACCTCCTCGAGGAGGCCGTTCTGCAGGGCTCCCAGCGCCAGGATGGGCACGGTCCACCAGTGCCCGAGCGGCGGAACGGGCACGACGAACCGATTGACGTTCAACGCGATCGCCCCGAGGTAGATGCCAAGGCCGACCCCGGCCACGCCCAGCGCGCCGAGGACCCCCCACCCCACGTCTTGGGCGAACGTTGCGGTTCCCAGCCCGAACGGCTTCAGCCCTTCGCCGCTTCGCCGGGCGAGGTGGACCACCAGCCACACCGGGGCGAGGGCGAACACGATATCGACGAGCTGCCGGGCCAGAGCTACGTTTGGGAACAGCGCGACGGGGACGCCGCGGTTCACCGGCGCCTCGAGGTAACTGAGGACGGCGTCGACCGCACTCGCCAGCAGCGAGAGGGAAAGGACGACGAGGACTTCCTCGGCCAGGAGGCGCCGCTCGGGGGACGAGCTCTGCGGTGCGATCAGCGTTCGGGCGGAGCCGTGCACTCCCAGATGCGCAGCTCCCACAACATGCGGCTTCCCCGCCGGATGAACCGAACCACCCCGGAGTCCATGAGCCGGCGAACCATGGCGCTCTCGGTGATCTTGCCGGGCAAGGGAAGGACGCGTTCGCGGAGCTTGAGCACGCGGGGGCCGAAGATGCGACGGGCCGCCCGGAGGACCGCGCCCTCGTCCTGAATGGATCCGGTGGGCAGATACAGACGACCTCCGGGAGCCAGATGGTCGCGGGCCCCTTCGAGCATGGCCACCGGAACCTCCGCTCCCGTGGGGCCGCCGCTGAATCCTCCCGGGAACCAGTCGGAGGCCGCAGCGATGTCGTCCGGGATCCCGGAGACGTCGCCGATCACCACGTCGGCCCGGATCCCGACGAGGGGCTCGAACAGGCTCCCTTCGCGGAAGTCGACCGTAGCGAGGCCCAGGAGCACGGCGTTGCGGCGAGCCATCTCGATCGCCTTCGGGTTGACGTCGGTCCCGAATACCCGGGCGGCTCCCAGCCTGGCCGCCACGAACGACAGCACGCCCGACCCCGACCCGACGTCGATGACGGTGTCACCGGGGTTGATCCTGATGCCCTCCGCCATCTCGAAGCTCGTGCGGGTGGGGGCGAACACGCCCGGGGCGAGCAGGATCGTGAAGGGACCGCCTCTCCCTTCCCAGGTGAACGGCCACTCCTGGAGGTCCTCCATGGTGCACTTATGGTACCTGTGCGGCAGGGGCGCTGCTGCTTGCCGGGCAGGGGGCCGTCATACTCTGGTCCGAAGCGTTCGGGAGGAACCCTTGGACATCGAAATCCGTCCCATCACGCCTGAGGAGTACGGCGACTTCGCCGTGGCCGCGGAGAGCGCCTTCGGCCACCAGCCCAGGCCCGAGGAGCTCGAGATCTATCGAAAGGTCTTCGAGTTCGAACGGTCCCTGGCCGCGTTCGAGGCCGGGACGATCGTCGCCACGGCCGGGGCCGAGTCCCTCCCGGTCACGGTGCCGGGCGGGAAGCTCCCCATGGCCGGGGTGACCGCGGTGGCGGTCAGGCCCACCCACCGGCGCCGAGGGCTCCTCACCATGCTGATGCGCCGGCAGCTCGACGACGTTCGAGACGCCGGGGAGCTCCTGGCCGGGCTGTGGGCCTCGGAGGGCGCCATCTACCAACGGTTCGGCTACGGCCTGTCTACGTTGTTGGGGCGGTTCGAGATCGACCGCTCGCGCACGGCGTTCGCCCGGCCGGTCCAGTGGGAGGGCAGCGTCCGGCAGGTGGTGCGAGACGATGCCATGGCCCTGTTTCCTCCGGTGCACGAGCGGGTGGTGGAACGGTACCCCGGGATGATCGGACGCACGAAGGCCCATTGGGAGCACGATTACGCCGACCTCGAGCGTAATCGGGACGGAGCCGGCCCGCTGTTCTTCGCTGTGTACGAGTCGCACGAGGGGGCAGAAGGGTATGTCGCATACCGGGTGAAGGCCGAAGGCCCGAGGGGATCCCGAGCAACACGATCCACGTTCGGGAGCTCATGGCGGTCACCACCGAGGCGTACGCGGCTCTGTGGCGACTCTGCTTCGACATGGACCTCGTGGGGACCATCGAGAGCTGGGGGCGTCCGGCCGAGGAGCCGCTCTTTCACATGCTGGCTCATCCACGGGCCCTTCGCTTCCGCCTCGGCGACGCGCTCTGGATCAGGCTGGTCGACGTACCTGCAGCGCTGGCGGGGCGGAAATACTCGGCCGAGGGGAAGGTGACCCTCGAGGTCCGGGACTCGTTCTGTTCGTGGAACGAGGGACGCTTCGAGCTGGAAGGAGGACCCCAGGGCGCCGAGTGCCGCCCGACCAGGAAAACTGCCGAGATGATCGTGGACGCGGCGGACCTCGCCGCCGCCTATCTCGGCGGGACCCGCTTCCGCACGCTTCGGCGAGCGTCGCGGGCCGTGGAGGTGGTACCGGGAGCGCTGGCTCGAGCGGACGCCATGTTCGCTTGGGATCCGCCGCCATGGTGCTCCCAGGTCTTCTAGGGATCGAGCGAGCCCCGAGCTCTTACCGCCCCGTCGCGGAGAAGTGCTGGTAGTCGCGGGTCCCGGACCAGCTCCCACCCCATCCCCACCCGACCCAGGCGAAGGCCCGCACGACGGCGTCCCCCGCGTGGATCATGCCCTTGGCGGTGAGGGAGCGATTCGCGTACGGGGCGCCCGCCGGGGGAAGCACCGCACCTGCGCGCGATACATAGGGGTTCTGAATCGGGTTGATGTCGATGGCCCACCCGTACGAGTGTTGCGACCATGAGGTTCCCCCCGTCACGGCCCGACAGTTGAAGGCCGACGTGTTGTTCGCTGCCATGGACCGGTCGTCGTCGCCGCCGTAGGCGTCCACCAGCCGCATCCGCCGCAGCGGGAAGCGCGCCGCGAACAGCTTGCCGAACACCTTCACCACGGCCCCCGCCACGCTCCGGTTGACCACCATCTCACCCCTGTGCACGGCACCGTCGAAGCCCCAATACGACATCGTGAGGTACCGGAGGTTCTGGATCGGGACGG
>VAYC01000045.1 GCA_005885025.1 Actinomycetota bacterium
CTTCAGTGTGAATTCCTCGAGGCGCAAGAACACTTGGTCGACGAACGGGCCGGCCACCTCACCGACCGTCTGCGGAGGCTCCACGGCGAGAGCGGCCAGGAGCTTGCCCAGCTGCTCACCACGGGACCGATCGTGGGCCATTGCCACCAGGGCCGATGGGCCGAGAGCCCGGGCGGATCCCTCCCTGATCAGCTCGAAGGCGGCCC
>VAYC01000047.1 GCA_005885025.1 Actinomycetota bacterium
TCCACCAGGAGCTCGGGCGAGTAGGACCTGGACAAGCGCTTGAGCAGGTAATCGGAATAGCCGGGCGCGTACCCGATGCCGAATCGTTCGATGCTCTCGGGCCCGATCCCCCGCGAGGTCAGGTACTCCCTCGCATCGGCCCCTTCCCGCTCCTGCACCAACACGCGGTTGTATAGGCTGGCCGCCTCGCCGATGGCACGGTGAAAGGCTTCCCGCCGCCCGGCAGTTCGCCGTTCCGCCTGTGTCTGACCCTCGTAGCGAAGGGTGATCCCAGCCGCTGCCGCGAGGCGCTCGACGGCCTCGGGGAACGAGAGGTTCTCGAGCTTCTGGAGGAAGGTGAACACCGTCCCCCCTTCGCCGCAGCCGTGGCAGTGGAACAACTGTTTGGAGGGACTGACCGAGAACGAGGGTGTCTTCTCGGCGTGGAAGGGACAGAGTCCGGTGAGGTTGTCGCGCCCCGCCTTCTTCAGCTGCAGGTAACCGGAAACGATCGCGGCGATGTCCGTCCGCTCTCGCACCGCCTCGACGTCTTCGGAACGGATCCGACCGGCCATACCCTTGTCGCTCCTTCCTTCGCGCCAGATCTCTTCGGCTACAGCATCCAGCCCTGGGGAAGGAAGAGCTGCTCGTAGGTCCGCAGGGCGAACCGGTCTGTCATCCCCGCGATGTAGTCGGCGATCTGTGTGGGCAGGTCGCCAGGGACGGCCCGGTACTCGGCCGGCACGGCCTCCGGGTGTTCAAGGTAGTACGAGAACAACCCTCTGACCAGCCTCACGGCCTTTTCCTGGTCGGCCCGGGCCTCAGGGCGCAAGTAGACGCGGCGAAACAGGAAGTCTCGAAGCAGGTCGAGCGCCTGGAGGACGTTCGGAGAGAGCCGAATCTCCTCGGCATCCTCGCTTTCGGCAACGAGGTCGGTGACGAGCGTGTTGATTCGCGTGCCGTGCCGCTCCCCCAGCACGGCCACGGCCTTGCCCGGCAGCTCGTCGGCCCGGAGGAGTCCCGCCCGGACCGCGTCGTCAACGTCGTGGTTGACGTAGGCGATCCGGTCGGCGAACCGTGCGACCTGCCCCTCGAGCGTGGCCGGGAGTGGCATGGACCACGTGTGGTTCAGGATGCCGTCCCGCACCTCCCAGGTCAGATTGAGCCCGGCTCCGTCATTCTCCAGGTGATCGACGACGCGGAGGCTCTGCTCGTTGTGACGGAACCGCCGGTCCAGGAACGGGCTCAGCGCTTCCTCCCCGAGGTGGCCGAAGGGGGTATGCCCGAGGTCATGGCCCAGGGCGATCGCCTCCGTCAGGTCCTCGTTCAAGCGAAGCGCTCGCGCCGCGGTCCTGGCGATCTGAGATACCTCGAGGGTGTGCGTGAGTCGGACCCGGTAGTGGTCGCCCTCGGGGGCCACGAACACCTGGGTCTTGTGCTTGAGCCGCCGGAACGCCTTGGAATGGACGATGCGGTCGCGGTCGCGTTGGAACGCCGTGCGGAGCGGGTCCGGCTCCTCGTCCCGGTCCCGGCCCTTGGACTCGGAGGACAATACCGCCCGCTCGGAGAGCACCTGGCGTTCGATCCGCTCGGTTCGCTCTCTGACGGTCGGGCTGGAGAGTGTCACCGGACCCCAGGGTAGCATTCGGCTTCGACAGGACTTCCCCCGTGCCCGGCGCCAGGACCTGAGGCCACGGCTACCGCCCCAGGATTCGATAGGCGAGGTAGCCGACGGTCTCCCGGCTGTATCCGTCGAGTCGCTTCCACTGGCTCTTCGCCGCCGAGTGCCACGTGGCGGACACGTAGGCCTGGATCCCGAGGTCTCGGGCCATCCGGCGGATCCGAAGGTTGTGCCACGGGTCGGACACGAGGAAGGCGCTGTGGAGTCCCCGCAGCCTCATGAAGTTGGCCGCGGCCTCGAGACTTTCGAACGTGGTCGAGCCCTCCGGCTCGGCGAAGACCGCATCGGAAGGCAGCCCCTGGCCCACGAGCCAGTCCTTCCCGGACTGGGCCTCAGTGGTCCGGTCGCCCGGCCTCCCTCCTCCCAGCACCAGGACGCGCGTCGAGAACCCCTCATGGAACAGGAGCTCTGCTTGCTCGAGTCTGCCCTGCAAGGTGGGGGACGGCCGCCCGTTGTACTGCGCCGCACCGAGGACGGCGATCACGTCGGCGTGCTCCACGCGGCGAGCCTCGTCGGTGTGGGCCGCTCTCCACACGGCAACGCCCGTTGCGGTCACGACCCCGACCACGGCAAGGAAGAGGACGAAGAGGGCGGTGAGTACCGGATGCCGACGAAGGAAGCCCACCAGGGCTCGAATGTAGCAAGACCCCCCGACGGCCTCACGTCCCGCTTGCCGGGCGCCGCAGGATGAGCTCGCCGCCTTTCTCCGCGACCATGAGGTAGATCGTGCCGTCGGCTCCGAGCGCAAGGTGGCGATGCTGGAGCTCATCCGAGGTCTCCGGGTAGGGCAGCCGCTCCCACAGGAGCGGCGAGGCCCCGACACGGAGCAGCCAGCGGCCACCGCCGAACCTTTCGGCGTCGTCCGGCCGGGTCGGTGCAACCTTCACCAGGAACAGGACGTCATCGCCTACGGGCAACGGCTCGGTCAGCCCCACCTCGGCGGGGATCGACCGCTCCGTCCCACTGGCATGGACGATCAGATCGACCTGGAGGGGCTGGGTTTGGGCGACCTCATTCGAAGTGAAGAAGAGGTCGAAATCCTGGTCGCCATCCGCGTGAACCGGTTCGGAGGACAAGCTGGCATCGAAGTAGACGTCGCCCTTTCCGAGCGGGAGGCCTGGAAGGACCCCCTTCGCTTCAGGCCGTGGAAGATCGAGGAGCACGAAGGACCCGAGGTCGCCCGGACGCCTCCCCCTGACCTCTCCCGCTTCCGCCACCAACCCGAGGACCGTCGGGATGATCTGAAAGGTGAAGAGCGAGTCCCCCCGATACGTCACACGCGTGTGAAGCACGGCGCCGTCCCGGACGGCCCCGATCGAGCCGGCTTCCTGCGCCACCAAAACGAATACGACGCCACCCTGAACGGCGAGGTCCCAGCCCGCGCTCTGCAAGGGACCGGCCTCGCCCAGGTAGTCACCTGAGGCCGAGTAGTGAACGACCCGGCGCTTCCAGCGGTCGTCGATCCAGAACGAACGGTCGGCATCGACGGCGAACGCGGCGGGCAAGCTGCTCGGGCCCTCCCGAAACGTCTTGATGCTCAACTGCTCCGTCCGGTCACCGAACGGAAGGAAGGCGACCCGCTCCCATCGGGCCGCAGCCTCTCCGAGGTCCGCGCGCAAGACCAACGGGGGGAAGGCGACCGGCGATGCCGCCGGTCCGGTGGCGCCTGGCGCTCCATCCAGGGGACCAGCCGGGGAGGAGGGGGCGGGCTGCCGGGGCGACCCCGAGCAGCCCGCCAGCGTCGCGATCGCCAAAACGACGACGACCACTCGCCTCAAGGCATGACCACCACGACCGGAGAGGCGTGTGTGCAATTTGGCCAGCAATCGTCCGTCCAGCCCTCTCGGCGGACGCCGACATACTCGGACTGGTCCCGGTAGCCCTCGTAGAACTTGCCCATGCCGTAAGCGTCACCGAGCGCCTCGATCATCAGGTCCGTCCCGACCGGAGAGCCCTGGTCGACGTACAACATTGCCACGTGTCCATCCTTGCCGAACGCGTCCATGTAGATCGTTGTGCTGACCTTCTTGTCGGGGAGCTTGTAGAACGGGTCCGATCCAACCGGGGAGTGGAAGTCATACGTGGTGTATGGCCCGTGCACGTTGTAGAGCCGTTCCCAGTACTCCCACCCGCTCTTCCCCATCGCATTTTCCATCTCCCACGTCTTGAACGTGAGCCCTGAGCAATCCGCTCCCTCACCACTGGAGTCAGGCGCGCCAGGAGTGTCATCCCTGTTGTTGTTGTTCCAGCAGCCGCCTCCCCACTCGTACCCTTCCATGTCTGCGGCGGCCGAATACGACTGAGCCTCCGAGCGCTTCACGTAATGGTCGTCGACGTGGGTTCCCGTGCAGTTGGCGCCGGTCCACGAGGCGCGGGCGGGCGTGGGCGGCAGCGCCAACAGCACGCCGACCACGAAGGCCATCAGGGTGACGCCTCGCTTCATGACTCCCTCCCGAGGTCGAAGCGCACGATGCGCATGCCTGCGGAGGAGGTCAGGAGCTGGTACAGGAATCCGTCCCTGCCGAGACGGAACCTGGCGAGCGGAGGTGTGTCTGCGAACCGACGGTCGCCGATGGCAAAGTTCTGCACTACTCGACCGCCTGAGATGTGGACGACCTGGTACTGGTCGGCGGGCGGATGGTCTCGCCGGACGTGCACCACCGCCCAGTAGCCGTTCGAGCCGTCGGGCTCGGCCAAGGCCAGCTCGCCCAGCGGGTGAGCGAACCGCACCTCGATCGGGTCGACGAGGCGGCCATCCGCGACGACTCCCAGGCGAAGGAAGTCCTCGGTGATCACTCGGAGGAGCTGGCGGCCCCCCGCGATCGGGCGGCCTGCAGTGAACGGTGCCGCCGTCAACGTTCCCGCGCGATCCGGCGAAACAGCCGTCCAACTATCTTGAGGCAGCAGCTCGGCGAGTCCCTGTTCGCCCACCGTGCGGACCTGGCCGATGATCCCGGCACCGGCCGACGCGGCGGGACCGAGGTGACCCTGGGAGTCGACCCGCCGAATGGCCACGCCAGTTCGATCCTGGTCGAGCACGAACATCGCTCTCTTTTCCGTGAGGGCGATGTCGGCTCTCCCCCCGATCGAGACCGCCGTCTGACGAACCAGCCGGCCATGAATGAACTCCGCCACACGGTCCTGGAGAGGATCAGCCACATAGATTCGTCCGGTCCGGCCGACGTCGAAGGACGAAGGCCCGAGCGTGGCACTCTCACGGCCCAGCTGCAGGCCGGCTCGGCCTGGCCCGCTCCCCCACGGAAGGAACAGCGCCGTCCTTCCCGCTCGTGTTCGACCGAAGGGGATCGAGGGAGCCCGCACCGCCGGCAGCTCCCCGGCCACGAAGAACTGGAGGGGCGACGACTCGCCACCGGTAGGCAGCGACTCGTTCCGTCCGCCTGGTGCGGATGCGCGGACGAAGAAGCTCACCATGCCGCTCTGCTTGCTGCCAAGTGCCCGAGATGCGGCCGCCGACAGGTCGAACTGGAGCGAGGGGACCCCGGGGGCCATGATCATCCGCCACGCTCCGCTGCCCGATCGGCTCGCCAAGGTGATCCGGGATGCGCACGGATCACCGTGCGCGGTCGCGCACACGACCTCCACAGGAAGCCGTACCGGCTCGCCCGCGCGGACCAGCACCGGGGAGCGGACGTAGATCTCGAGCACTCGGGCCGAGGCCTGGGGCGGACCGCCGGAGAGCTCACTCGACCGCGCAGCCAGGGGAAGAACCGGGGCCAACCCGAGGGCCACGGCCGCCAAAGCGCCGACCCCCACCTTCCATCGCGCTTTCACCGCGCACCTCCTCGGGAAGGACCGGTGGGAAGGGCCAGTCGCGGGAAGGTGCTCGGGCTGAGGGAAGCCCGGGAAGTTCGCCCAGGTTACGCGAGGCGCCCGTGCGGGCGCATCACCGGCTTGGGGGAACTTACGGAACCTCCGGGGGATTTTCCGGCGGTCCTACTTCGACGCGGCCTCGGCCGTTCCCAAGGCCGCCTGCCCTGCCGCCAGCCGCGCGGTCTCGATCCGGAACGGCGAGCACGACACGTAGTCGAGGAGGATCTCGTGGCAGAACACCACGGACGCCGGGTCTCCCCCATGCTCTCCGCAGATCCCGAGGTGCAGCTCCGGCTTGACGGCCTTGCCGGCGCCCACCGCCGTCTGCATGAGCCGGCCAACGCCCGGCCGGTCGATGGTAACGAACGGATTGCCCGAGACCAGCTTTCGCTCCTCGTACATGGCGAGGAACTTGCCGATGTCGTCGCGCGAGAAGCCCCAGGCGGTTTGGGTAAGGTCGTTCGTACCGAATGAGAAGAAGTCGGCGACCTCGGCGATCTCTCCGGCCACCACGGACGCTCTGGGCAGCTCGATCATCGTGCCCCACAAGATCGGAAGGTCCACCCCCCGGCGGGTCAGGACCTCCTGGGCCGCCGGCTCCAGCTCCTCCCGCATCTGGCGAAGCTCCTCCTGAGTCGCCACCAGCGGGATCATGATCTCCACCTCGGGATGCCCGCCCGCTTCGACCCGGTCGCACGCTGCCTCCACGATGGCGCGGACCTGCATCGCGTACAGCCCGGGCTTCACGATCCCCAGTCGCACGCCGCGCAGCCCGAGCATGGGGTTGGCCTCGTGTAACTCCTCGACCTTGCGCAAGATTTCTCGGGCCTCTTCCAGTGGGATCTTCTCGTCACGGACGATCGCCTCCGCGTCCCCTCGCTCCCCGGCCAGCGCCACGGCGACGGCCATATCGACGTGGTTCGGGAGGAACTCGTGCAGCGGTGGGTCGAGGAGTCGAACCGTCACGGGGAGCCCGTCCATGGCCTCGAAGATCCCGACGAAGTCGCCTCGCTGGAGGGGTAGCAGCGCAGCGTAGGCCTCCTCTTCCTCCTCCTTCGTGTCGGCGAAGATCATCTTCCGGACAGCGGCCACCCGTTCCTCGCCGAGGAACATATGCTCGGTCCGGCACAGACCGATCCCCTCCGCTCCCCTGGCCCTGGCATTGGCCGCCTGCTCGGGGGTGTCGGCGTTGGCCCGGACCCGCAGGCGCCGAACTTCGTCAGCGCGCCGCATGAAGGCCTCGAAGGCCTTCCAGATCCTCTCCTCACGGGCCTGCTCGTCCCCCGTCACGGCCTTGGCGAGGGCGGGGTCCGCCAGGTCCAGCTTCCCCAGATAGACCGTGCCGTCGGTCCCGTCGATGGTGACCCAGTCCCCCTCCTGGACGCGGGTACCGTTCACCGAGAAGGCGGAGACGCCCCGCTCGATCCGGATCTCGTCGGCGCCGCACACGGCCGGGATGCCCTCACCGCGAGCCACCACGGCCGCGTGCGAGTTCGTCCCTCCCGCACTCGTGAGGATGCCCTGCGACCGGATCATCCCGTGGTAGTCGTCGGGCGTGGTCTCCCGGCGAGCCAGGATCACCTTCTCGCCTCGCTCAGCCCACTCCACCGCGGCGTCGGCCGTGAACACCACACGACCTACTGCCGCGCCAGGAGACGCATTCAGGCCTCGCGTTGCCGGCTTCTCTCCGCGCTTCTGGTCTTCCCGGATCACTGGCTTGAACAGCTGCTCGAGGCGATTGGGGTCCAGCCTCAGGAGTCCCTCGTCCGGGGATATGAGCCCCTCGTTCCACATGTCGTAGGCCATCACCCACTCGGCGAGCGCCGTCCGCTTGCCGACCCGCGTCTGGAGGAACCACAGTTTCCCGCGCTCGATCGTGAACTCGATGTCGCACATGTCGCGGTAGTGCTTCTCCAGGCTGTCCATCCCTCGACGGAGCTCGTCCCACGATTTCGCGTCGATCTGGGCCAGCTCCGAGAGCTTGAGCGTGTTCCGGATGCCGGCTACGACGTCCTCGCCCTGCGCATTTGGGAGATAGTCCCCGTAGGGGCTCTTCTCACCGGTGGAGGGGTCGCGAGTGAAGGCCACGCCGGTGCCGGAGTCCTCCCCTCGATTCCCGAACACCATGGCCACCACGTTGACCGCCGTGCCGAGGGTGTCGGGGATCCTGTTCTGCCGCCGGTAGGCCACGGCTCGTGCCCCGTTCCACGAGCGGAAGACCGCCTCGATGGCCTTCTCGAGCTGCCTCCGCGGCTCCTGGGGGAAGTCCTCTCCCGTCTCGGCGCGGACGATGCCCTTGAACGCTTCGGTGAGCTTCCGTAGATCCTCGGCCCCCAGGTCCGTGTCCTTGGCACCCTCGCCCTTGGTCGCTTTGGCTTCGTCCAGGAGCGACTCGAATCTCTCGGGGTCGATATCCAGGACGATCTTGCCGAACATCTGCACGAACCTCCGATAGGAGTCCCAGGCGAAGCGCTCGTCCTTCGACTGTTTGGCCAGGCCCTGCACCGAGCGGTCGTTCAGGCCCAGGTTGAGGACGGTGTCCATCATGCCCGGCATGGAAAACTTCGCTCCGCTCCGGACCGATACGAGAAGGGGATCCTTGTCGTCCCCGAGCTTCTTGCCCATTGCTTCCTCGAGGTGCCGTAGATTCTCGTCGACCTCGAGCATCAGCCCATGCGGGAAGGTTCCGTGGTCGAGGTAGGAAAGGCAGGCTTCGGTGGTGATCGTGAATCCTGGGGGCACCGGCAGGCCAACGTTGGTCATCTCGGCGAGGTTGGCGCCCTTCCCGCCGAGCAGGCCCTTCATGTCCCTGTTGCCCTCGTGGAAGTCGTAGACGAGCTTGCGCCCGGTTGCCTTCGAAGCCATGACGAGACCCTCCGGATTCCTTTGGTTTCCAGTCCAGTGTAGCGACCGGGCATCGGGCGGTGAGTTGCCGCCATAATGCGAGTTCCGGCGGGGAGGAGGAGATGCCAGATCTGGGGGTCGGACTCGAGGATCGCCCACGGAGGGGCCGTTGAGCGATCGGGGACGCCGCCGGCCCCACGGCCGCGTTGTTCACCAGGATGACGTATCCGCCGAGCTCATCCACACCAAGCCACCGCTCTCGCCCGGCGACGTCTCGGTCCGCACGCTGATCGATCGGTCGGCCGGCGCCCGTTCGCTCGTCCAGCGGGTGCTCCGCATTCGAGGAGAAGTCCCGGTCGAGCCCCAGCGAAAGAGCGAGAACGTCCTCTACGTGGTGGAGGGAAGCGCCTGGTTCCTCATGGGAGAGGGTGCGGGCGACCCGCTCTGGCCCGGGACCGCGGCCCTCGTCCCCCCCGGCTCGGAATGCCGTCTGGCCAGAACCTCCGCCGACGATCTGGTCGTGGTCTCCGTCCTGTCCCCGCAGCCAGGAGCCCGATCCCCCACCCGCGACCCGCGCGGATACGACGGCCCCAGCTTGGTGCGAGAGGAAGACCAATTGGCCATCGCCGTCGGAGACGACCGATCCTTCCGGCTGCTGATCGACCCCCAACACGGCGCCCGCCACGTCACGCAGTTCGTCGGGTTCATCCAGAGAGGGCGGGCCCCTTTTCACGCTCACGCCCACGAGGAGGCGATCTACGTCTTGCAGGGCACGGGGATCGCCCACATCGAGGATCGCTCCCATCCGATCGGCCCGGGCACGAGCATCTTCCTTCCCCCGGAGACGAGGCACTGCTTGGAGAACCAGAGCGAGGAAGATCTGAAGGTGCTCGGGGTGTTCAGTCCGCCGGGCTCACCAGCGGACAAGTCCGAAACTCACGCCTGAGCCGCCGCCGCGCGAAGCGCGTCCACGGCCGATCGATCGGCGCCGAACAGGACCCGAACGGTCGTGCCGGACTCGTTTACCTCGGCGCCCTGATTCTCGATCCAGTCCCGCATCGCCGTGGCAAACTCGGAGGCGTCGCGGTTCGTGTCCCACACGGTCTGCATCAGGACGGCGGTCTCCGAACCCTTCCCCCAAGCGCGCAGGAGCCCTCCGTCCCAGCCGGCTGCGGCGTCTTCCGAGTTCCCCGTCGAGAGCCGCAGTTCGAGCAGCATCAGCAGCCAACCCTCACCGACGTCCTCCTGGTCCAGCAGGCTCCAGCCCTGTCCCAAGCGGTCCGAGAGATCGGGGATCTTCACCGTCTGCGGCATATCGCTCGGGTATTTGTCGGGATGGAGGATCTGCTCGGTGGAGACGGGAGGATTGCGAAACGCGTTGTTCACGGCCCGTTCCCCGTCGCGGTTGAGCAGGGCCTCCACGAAGGCCTGGCCGTTGCCGTACGGGAACAGGAACATCTGCTGCACGAAGGGCGGGGTCGAGGCCGGCGGTGGAGGGAACGAGCTCGCCTCGTCCTGAAGCTGGTTGATCTCATCGGAAGACAGGTCCTGCCGCGCCCACCGGATCTGCGTCTCCACGGCGTCGCCCTCCGTGAGCGAGAGCAGGGCCTCGGCGCGCTCGTCCTGACAGGCAGCGGACAGCTTGTCGAGGCGCGACAAGTCGAAGTTCTGGTCCTGGAGGGCGTGGGTCAGCTCGTGGGCGAGCGTGAACCGCTGGTAGGGCGTGGGAGAAGTCCGGCCCTGGAACACCAGCCGGTGCGCCCGGCTGTCGTAGAACCCGATGATCTGGCTGGTCCCATAGTCGATGACCGCCTGGCGCAGGTCGGTCCCGGCCGGGATAACGCCGATCGTGGTCCAGGCCCGGTCCTCTCGGGCTGCCAGGTCCGGAGGGAAGTCGGTCTCGAGGGATGCCCGAAGCTGGCGTTCGATCTGCCCCCTGGTGACCGGTTCTGGGACCACCCTTCGTTTGAACCGCAGGCCACGGACCTGTTGAACCTGCTGAGCGACCTTGGCGATGGCTGCGGGCAGGCTCGCTTCAGACGCGGGAGGTGCCGGGGAAAGGGTGGGAGGTGCCTGGCAGAGCGGATTGGTCTGGTCGGTGTTCGTGCCGGTGCAAGCGGCCGCGAGGGTGATCGACGTGACCGCAACCGCCACGGCTCGGCCGCATCTCACCGTCGCCGACGGATCGCGACGGCCGTCACCGTGCAGATGAAGGCTCCCGCCGAGTAACCCATCGACAGCCATGCGGCCAAGGGCTTGGCCGTGATCTGTCCCACCAAGACGGCGGCCACGGCTGCCAGGAGCAGCAAGAACCCGGCGGCGAACACCCCAAGAGCCGTCACCCGGAGTACCGGGCGCCGGCCCGCCGGCGGTAGTGGAGCCTCGTCCGGGCGCGTGGAGGCTTTCGTTCTCACGGGAGGCGCTCGCGCAGGTAGCCGACCAGGGAGTCGATCGGCAGCCGGTCCTGTGTCATCTGATCTCGATCGCGGACGGTCACCTGACGGTCCGTCAGGGTGTCGAAGTCGACCGTCACGCAATACGGCGTTCCCACTTCGTCCTGGCGGCGGTAGCGGCGTCCGATCGAACCGGCGTCGTCGTACTTCGTCATCCATTTCCCTCGCAGCAGATCGTGGACCCTCCGAGCTTCTGGCACGAGGCTCTCCTGCCGCGAGAGAGGAAGCACGGCCACCTTGATCGGCGCGAGCTCGCGGTGCAGAGCGAGGACGGTCCGCTTCTCCGTGCCGCCGCTCCCCGTAGGGGCCTCCTCCACCCGGTACGCGTCCAGCAGGAAGACCAGGAGCGCTCGGTCGACCCCGGCGGCCGGTTCGACCACGTATGGGAGGTAGCGCCGGTCGTTCTCCTGGTCGTAGTAACTGAGGTCCTGCCCCGAGAACTGCTGGTGCTGTCGGAGGTCGAAATCCGTCCGATTGGCGATGCCCTCGAGCTCGGACCATCCGAACGGGAACTCGTACTCGATGTCGGTGGCGGCCTTGGCGTAGTGGGCCAGCTCGTCGGGATCATGGGGACGCAGGCGCAGGTTGTCCTTGCGAACGCCGAGGTCCACGTACCACTGGAGCCGCTGGTTCACCCAGTATTCGAACCACTCCTCGTCCGCGCCCGGTTCAACGAAGTACTCCATCTCCATCTGCTCGAACTCGCGGGTCCGGAAGATGAAGTTCCCCGGCGTGATCTCGTTGCGGAAGGACTTTCCGATCTGGGCGATCCCGAACGGGATCTTCAATCGATTCGTCTGCTGGACCACCTGGAAGTCGACGAACATCCCCTGAGCGGTCTCGGGACGGAGGTAAACGGTTGCCGCGTCCTCTTCGACCGGCCCCATGTAGGTCTTGAACATCAGATTGAAGCTTCGAGGCTCCGTGAACCGATCGTTCCCGCAGCTCGGGCACCGCGGCTTGGTCGCCATGTCGACGGTGCTCTGGTCCTCCTCGTGCCCCGACTGCGGCGCGTGGAATCCGGGAAGGTGATCGGCTCGGAAGCGCTGGTGGCAATTGACGCATTCGACCAACGGGTCGGAGAACCCCGCCACGTGGCCGCTGGCCTCCCACACGCGCGGAGACATCATGATGGCGGCCTCCAACCCCACGATGTCGTCCCGGAGCTGCACCATCGTCCGCCACCATGCGTTGCGGATGTTGCGCTTGAGCTCCACACCGAGCGGTCCGTAATCCCACGACGAGCGCAGCCCTCCATAAATCTCGCTCGATGGGAAGACGATCCCCCGGCGCTTGGCGAGGGAGGTGAGGGCGTCCATCAGGTCGGCCATGGTGGCTCCCTTCCCGGCCGCTGGCAGCGGCCGCTGGCGTGCCCGCGATGATACCGGGCCGACCCCTCATTTCGGGCGCTCCAACCGCTGGCCGCTCAAGGCGGCCGAACCAGCACGCCAGCTACGTCGAGATGGACGGTTTGGGCGGCCGGGCCGCTTCGTCCACCATGTCGAGAGCCTCGGGGGGGAGCCCCTGGATCCTGATGGCCGCGCCCAGCAGCCGGAGGTACTCGTCCGTAGGCCGGACGTAGGTTCCCTCTTGATGAGCCACTCGGTAGGTCCGAGCGATGACCTGCTCGTCCGCGCCCTCCACGACGACATCCTCTCGCCGGTAGAAGGTGGGATGGCCCTGGAAGGCATCGAGCCCTCCAGCCTCCGACTCGGGGACCTCCCACAACACGCCCCACACGTGCCTTTCTTGGTCGGTCTGGAGGTTGGCGGCGCCCCCCTCCCACTCGGTGGAGTACACGTCGAAAGCCATTCGGAATCCATCGAGGCGGCCTGGGCCGACGACGCGAGCATCGGGTACGCGGCCCTTCATGTGGCGGACGTCCATGTTGGCGCCGTACGCGAAGTAGAGCATGACCCGCACGGATGATACGCCCGCTCCCCCACCCGAGGTGAGTCCCGGGCTTACTGGTCCTCAACGCGGCCGAACCGCCGATCGCGCTTCTGGTAGTCGCGGATGGCCTCGAACAGGTGCTCGCGGTTGAAGTCCGGCCAGTAGACGGGCGTGAACCACAGCTCGGAGTAGGCTGCCTGCCACAGAAGGAAGTTCGAGATACGCATCTCTCCGCCGGTTCGGATCAGGAGATCCGGGTCCGGCATGTCGGGGTGATATAAGCGCGCCGAGATGGATTCCGGCGTGATCCGCTCGCCCTTCAGCCGGCCGCGATCGTGGTCGGCGACCAACCTTCGGACGGCGTCGGTGATCTCCGTCCGTCCCCCGTAGTTGAAGGCGACGGTGAACGTCAGGCCTGTATTGCGGCTGGTCAGCTCGGACGCGTAGTCCATCTCCTTGAGGACCGTCCTGGGCACCCGCCAATCCACCCGCCCCACGTAGCGGATGCGCACGTTCCGGCGGTGGAGCTCGTCCCGGCGCTTCCACAGCATCCGGCGGTTGTAGTTCATGAGGAACCGGACTTCCTGGGCGGGCCGTTTCCAATTCTCGGTCGAGAAGGCGAACACGGTCAGCCACTCCAGGCCCATGCCGATGGCCCCGTCAACGACGTCGTACAGGGCTTCCTCGCCCGCGCAGTGACCCTCCGTCCGCGGTAGCCCACGCTGCTTGGCCCACCGGCCGTTGCCGTCCATGACGATGGCCACGTGGCGGGGCAAGGCCGAAAGGTCGAGGTCCGAGAGGTAGCTGCTCATGGGGTGAGTGCCGGCAAGGGTTGCCGAACCAGCAAGCTGAAGCTGCGCATGCGCCGCTCCAGGTGGTACTCGGCGAACCCGTACAACAGGGACCGGGCTTCCCGGCGGATCTCAGCGTCCGGGGTCATGTCGCCGGCTCCCAGCAGGTCGACCCTGGACAGGTCGTCCAACCACTTGATGGCGGGCGGGGAGACGCGCCCGGCGTCGTGCTCGGCGCACTCCCGGCACAGGACACCGCCCTGGCTCGCCGAGAACCACTCGAGCGGCTCTCGTGAGCCGCACACCGCACAGCCCGACAGCGCGGGGTGAAAACCCGAGAGCGAGAGGAGTTTGAGGAGGAAGCTTTCGGCCACCGCGGCCGGATCGTTCGGCCCCGCCTCCAGGGCTCGAAGGCCGGCCAAGAGGAGCAGGAACAGCCTCACGTTCCGCTCGTGTTCCTCCGCCACCTTGTCCACGGCTTCGAGCATGGTCTCCGCCGCAGCGATCAGGTCGAAGGTTCCCCGGATCCTCACGAACGGCACGATGATCTCGGCTTGGGTGACCGTGTCCAGGTTCCGCCCCTGGTACATGAGCAGCGAGACATGCATGAGCGGTTCCAACCGGGCCCCGAACTTGCTCTGGGTGCGGCGGATCCCCTTGGCGACGCCTCGCACCTTGCCGGAGCCCTGGGTAAGGATGGTGACGATCTTGTCGGCCTCGCCCAGCTTGACCGAACGCAGGACGATGCCCTGTTCCTTGTACAGCGGCATTGGGCGAATGGTACCCCGGGTCCTTCTGGCCTCCACAGAGCAGGAAGGCCTGGTGACCAAATCTCCACAGAGGACCCTCGGGCAGGCCGAGGCGGTCAGGCGCCCATGGGGTGCCACACGGTCTTCATCTCCATGAAGTCGATGATGGCGTAGGGACTCTGGGCCGAGTCCCCGAACCAGTCGGCCGAGCCGTCTCGGACCGTTCGCTTGACGTTCCCCGCGGCGGCCGCCTCCACCTCGGGGACCAGGTCGTCCGGCACGCCCGTGAGATCGATGGCGTTCACGTCCAGGTGTGAGGCCAGCCACGGGACGAGCTCCCTTATGGAACCCGTCAGGACGTTCACCACTCCCCCCGGGACGTCCGAAGTGGCCAGCACCTCGCAGAGGCTCACCGCGGGAAGGGGCCACCGCTCGCTGGCCAAGACCACCGAGGTGTTCCCCGACACGATGACCGGGGCCAGACGGGACACCAGGCCCAGGAGGGCGGGCTCTTCCGGCGCCACCACACCGACGACACCCGTGGGCTCCGGGAACGTGAAGTCGAAATAGGGACCGGCCACAGGGTTGACCGTCCCCATCACGTGATGGATCTTGTCGCACCAGCCCGCGTACCAGACCCACCGATCGATCGCGGCAGCCACCTCGCGTCCGGCCCCCGGGCCCGATGCGCCCATCGCCTCGAGCTCTCCGACGAACTGGTCGCGCCGGCCCTCCATCAGCTCCGCCACCCGATACAACACCTGGCCCCGGTTGTAGGCGGTGGCCTCGGACCAATCCGGCCACGCGGCGCGCGCTGCCCGTACCGCGTCGCGGAGGTCCTTGCGTGAGGCCCGAGCCGGCCGGGCCACCACCCTCCCGTTGGCGTCGGTGGCCGGGTAGGACCGCCCCGACTCCGATCGCGGAAAGGCGCCCCCGATGAAGAGCTTGTACGTCTTGCGAACGTCCAGGCGCTCGTTCGTCAAGTCCGCGGCCCCCCGTTCGCCTCCACCAGCTCCAGATAGGGCTCCAGACCGTGAAGGCCGCCTTCGCGGCCAAACCCACTCTCCTTGTAGCCCCCGAACGGCGAGGAGGGGTCGAATCGATTGTAGGTGTTGGCCCACACCACTCCCGCCCGCAGCCGACGGGTCATCCACAGGATGCGCGACCCTTTCTCGGTCCACACGCCGGCGGACAAACCGTAGGGAGTGTTGTTGGCCTTCTCCACGGCTTCTTCGGGCGTACGAAACGTGAGGATCGACAGCACGGGCCCGAAGATCTCCTCCCGTGCGATCCGGTGCGACTGGCTGACCCCAGTGAACAGGGTTGGTCGGAACCAGAACCCTCGCTCCGGGATCGCGCATTCCGGCTGGTAGATCTCCGCACCCTCTTCGATTCCCGCCTCCACCAGCTCCTCAATCTTCTGGAGCTGTTGGCGCGAATTGATGGCTCCGACGTCAGTATTCTTGTCAAGCGGATCGCCCAGTCGCAGGGTCTGCAACCGTTCCTTCAACTTGTCCACCAACGGTTCGAAGATCGACTCCTGCACGAGCAGCCGCGACCCGGCGCAGCACACGTGGCCCTGGTTGAAGTAGATGCCATTGACGATCCCTTCGATCGCCTGGTCCAGGGGAGCATCCTCGAACACCACGTTGGCTGCCTTCCCTCCCAACTCGAGCGTGAGCCGCTTGCCGGTCCCCGCTACCGAACGCCGGATCGACTTGCCGACCTCCGTCGACCCCGTGAACGCCACCTTGTTCACGCCCGGGTGCTTCACCAGCGCCTCGCCGGTCTCCCCGGCTCCCGTCACGATGTTGACTACGCCGGGGGGAAGTTCGACCTCCTTC
>VAYC01000046.1 GCA_005885025.1 Actinomycetota bacterium
CCCGTTCGGCCAGGATGGTCAGCTCCTCCCCTGCCTGCTCGCCGCGAGCCAGGACGAAGTCGGCCGGGTCGAGGCCCTCGGGGAGGATCAGCACTGCCAGCTCGACGGGGTACTGCTCGAAGAAGGGGAAGGCCCGCTCGGCCGCCCGGGCCCCAGCCTCGTCCGAGTCGAACGCCAGCACCACCGATTGGGAGAATCGGGCCAGTAGCCTGATGTGGTCCTC
>VAYC01000142.1 GCA_005885025.1 Actinomycetota bacterium
GACCGGGGTGCTGACGGAGGACGCCTCTGAGACCTGGCTCGAGATCCTCCCGGGCGTTCCCTCATGGACCGACGACGGCCGGCTGGTCTTCGTGCGGGAGGAAGACGACACGCGCCGGGTCACCGTCGATGGAAAGCCGGTGACGCCGCCCGGCCTGCAGGTTCGCCGGGTCGTGCACGCGGGTTCGGACCTGGTCCTGACAGCGTCACATGGCGAACCGATGGACTTCCACCTGTGGAGGGTGTTGGCGTCGGGGGAGGTCTCGCGCCTCACCGACGGGCCGGGCGTCCACGAGGCCGCCGCGGGAGGCGACGTCCTGGTGCTCTCGTCCTCCACCATGGAGGCGGACGGCCCGACCATCGCGGTCCGTCGCGGCGATCACGAGGTCTGCACGATCCGGTCGTTGGCCGCCGAGCCGGTCCTTCGGCCGGAGGTCACGTTCCTGGCAGCCGGCGACAAAGGCATTCGGTCGGCCTTGTTGTTTCCGGGGGGTAGGCGCTCGGACGAACCGCTCCCTGTGCTGGTGGATCCCTACGGCGGCCCGCACTTCCAGCGGGTGGTGCGGTCACGTGCCGCGTACCTCGTATCGCAATGGCTGGCAGACCAGGGGTTCGCCGTGCTGGTCGCCGACGGCCGGGGGACGCCGGGCCGCGGGTTGGGGTGGGAGAAGTCCGTCCGATTCGACCTGGCCACGCCGGCGCTGGAGGATCAGGTGGAGGCGCTGCACGCCGCGGCGGAGCGCTACCCTGAGCTCGATCTCGCTCGCGTGGCCATCCGCGGATGGTCGTTCGGTGGATACCTCGCTGCGCTCGGGGTCCTCCGGCGCCCCGATGTCTTCCATGCCGCCATCGTCGGCGCGCCGGTTACCGACTGGCATCTCTACGACACCCACTACACCGAGCGCTTCCTCGGTCATCCCGACGAGCATCCAGAGGCGTACGAGCGCAGCTCGCTCATCCCCGACGCCGGAAAGCTCGAGCGGCCGGTGCTGCTGATCCACGGGCTGGCCGACGACAACGTGGTCGTGGCCCACACGCTTCGGTTCTCGCGAGCCCTGCTGGAGGCCGGGCGTCCCCACCGCGTATTGCCGCTGACGGGAGTCACGCACATGACGTCACAGGAGGCGGTGGCCGAGAACCTCCTGCTGCTCCAGGTTGCCTTCCTGAAGGAGGCGCTGGCTATTCCGACCCAGGCGGGGTGACGGCGTCGAGGAAGCCCCACCAGGCTTCCAGCGCAGCCTCGGTCGCCTTCAGCACCTCATGTTCGTGCCCCGGGCCGCCCTCCGCCACGATCCGCCGCTCGGCCTCAGAGTGTTCGACGTCGAGCACGGCGTGCGTTTCGAAGAAGCCGAGCGTCCGGGCGTTGCTGATCCCGTAGCGCTGGCGCAGGCCGTCGAGCTTGGCCTTGGCCACGGCAGGAACCTGACGCTCGTACGCGTACACGGCCGCCACGCCGGCCGCGATGGGAGCCTCGTGAGCCGCGTCCACGTACGTCTGGACGAGCGAGCCGGTGGCCTCATTGAGGCGGGCGCCCAACACTTCTTCCCGGTCCACGCCGATCCCTTCGGCGAACCGGAGCCACAGTTCCTGGTGGTTCGAGTCGCCGTGCTCCTCGTCCCAGAGGTTCTCGAGCAACGCCTGCCTCACCTCTGGTTGGTCGCTTCGCGAATGCAGGGCCGAGAGAACGCGGGGGAACGAGGATTCGAACGCGTAGTACTGGCGCGCGTACTCCTGGAGCGCGTCGGGCGGCAGGGTCCCGGCCACCCAGCTTCGGTAGAAGGGGTGTGTCAACAGGTGGCGGCGGTCGATCATGGCGTCGACCCTTTCGAGCAGATCCATGGCGTCTCCTCCCCAAGGCTTCGGAATCTCGAACGTTGGCAGGAATCGTCTAGAGAGGCAAGCCGAGGCCCCCGGCGCGGTACAGGTCCCGCAGCACGCCGACCTCCGCCGTGTGGTGGACGTTCTCGTCGAGCATCACGACCGACCACTCCAGCACCGTTCGGGTATCGCCCCACGGCGCGGCGCCGAAGCGGTCGAGCTCATCCTCCGGCGTATCGGCCAACGCATCGCGGAACTGGCGATAGCCGGTCTCCCACCAGGACACGGCGTCACGTGCGGTATGCGGGATCTCATAGTCGTCCCAGTCGAGCTTGCCGGGCCCGAACACGTGCTCGTGATACATCCAGTTGATGGCTCCCGCGTGCACGAGGCGCCAGGCGATGGTGGTGAAGGGAGCGGGCACGATGTCCGGGAGGGAGTAATCGGTGACCCACTCGCCCTTTCCGTTGACGAACTGCTGCACGTCCGGGGCCCAGGCTCGGTCCTCCGCCCGCCGGCGATGGACGGTCCAGCATCCTTCGACCGGCTCCCAAAAGAATTCCTCGTCGGTGAGGCCGTCGAGCTTGGGCCGGATCCGGCCCAAGGAGCGGTCCATCTGCTGGACGAGCAGCGCGACGACCGGCCCGCTCACGGGTTCAGTCGCTCGAGGCAGTCAATGACGGTGGTGGCCGGCGCGCCCTCGAACAGGATCCGATGCACGAGCTCGAGGAACGGCAGATCGAGGCCGGCTCGCTCCGCCAACAGGTGAACGTCGCGGGTGGATTCGACGCCTTCCACGGTCATCCCTTGCCGGCTCAGGTCCTCCAGCGCTTCCTGCGGCATGGCCCCCTCGCCGAGGAGCTCGCCGAACAGCCGGTTCCGACCCCCGAGGCTGGTCACCAGGGTGTCGCCCAGGCCGGCCAGCCCGGCGACGGTCTCGGCCTTGCCCCCCAAGGCGACGACCAACTCGAGCAGCTCGGCAAACGCTTGGGTGAACAGCGCCGATTTCGCGTTTCGGTAGTCCAGGCCGGATACCTTCCCCATCCCGTCGAGGATCCCCATGCCGATGGCGGCCACGTTCTTTCCGACCGTGCAGTATTCGAGCCCAGCCAGGTCGTCGGTGATCGCGACGTGGAAGGCCTTGGAGCGGAAGGCCTCGGCCGCCTGACGAGCGGCCTCCGCCTGAGCGGAGCCGAATACGGCCGCGGTCGGCAGCCCCTGGGCGATCTCACCCGCCAGGCACGGCCCTCCCACCGAGACCACGCGCTTATGCCCGACCTCCTCGGTGTAGACCTCGGACATCCGCTTGAGCGTCTGGACCTCGAGCCCCTTGGCGATACCCACGACGAGCGGCAGCGACCCGCACCCCTCCATCACCACTCGGGCCAGCGTCCGAGCGCCGCCCGAATGCGCGCCCATCACAGCGATGTCGATCCCTTTGGCCGCAGGTGCCAGCTCCCCGGGCCCCATCACCGTGAGCCGTTCGGGAAGCGGGGCCGGGAGGGCGGGATGCCGTCGATCCTCCGTCAGCGCCGGCAAGACGTTCCGGTCGAACTCGCTGGCCCACAGCGTGGTGTCGTTCGCCTGGCGGGCCAGGTGCATGGCCACCGCGGTTCCCATGGCGCCCGCGCCGAACACCGTGATCCTGGCCACCGGCGCAGGATATCGGACCGCGGAGGGCGGAACGCGCGGCTTCTAGTGCACGAAGATCGTGCCGCTGGCGGAGGCGGGCAGGTACTGGTCGTCGCCGTCGAAGCGAGCCTCGACCCTGACCCGGCCCAGGGCAAGTTCGACGCCGGGCGGATGGAAGGTGGCCTGGAACGAGCCGCCCTGGTCAGTGGTCCTCGTTCCCAAGGCGAAGGAGGCAGGGGCGAAGTCGATCCGCTCCCGGGCGACCTCTCCGGAACTTCCGCCGAAGACGAGAGAGAAGTAGCCGCCACCCACCGAGGCGGGCGCCACCCTCGCGTCGAAGGTGACCATGAAGCGCTGGCCGGCCGCGACCGCGAAACCGGGAGAGTTGGCGGAGAGCGACTGCCGGG
>VAYC01000143.1 GCA_005885025.1 Actinomycetota bacterium
CGCCGCCCCGACGCGCTCTTGCTCATGGTCGGTGAGAACCAGGTCGGGGTGGGGGTCCAGGAGATGGTGAGACGGCGTGGGTTCCAGGAGCGAGTCAGGATGACCGGCTACGTGGACCGGACCCGGTTCCATCTGCTCCTGAAGGCGGTCGACGCCGTCGTGAACCTCCGTTACCCGAGCGCGGGGGAGGCGTCTGGGACCTTCACCCGCGCGCTGGCCGAGGGGCGGGCGGCGGTCGTGAACAACCTCGGGCCTTTCGCCGAGGTCCCGTCAGACGTCTGTTTGAAGGTCGAGGTGGACGCAGACCAAGCGGAGCAGGTCGCGCGCCACCTGGTTCGTCTGGCCGAGGACCGGGCGTTCGCATCGCGCCTGGAGGCCCGGGCCCGGCAGTACGCCCGGACCGCGCTGGACCCACGAAGGTGCGCCGACATGTACCTGGAGGTGGCCCGGACGACGGCCCAACGGCCTCTCCCGGCACCGGCCGGGTCCCGCCCGCGGCTCGGCCTACCGGTCAACCCTTGAGCCGCTTGAGGAAGTCCTGCTCGTCGATCGTTTCCACGCCGAGCTGGCGGGCCCTGTCGTATTTCGATCCGGGATTCTCGCCGACCACCACGAAGTCCGTCTTCTTGGAGACGCTGGAAGCCACGCGAGCCCCGGCCTCCCGGGCCGCCTGCTCCGCCTCCGACCGTGACATCGACACCAGGCCTCCGGTGATGACGACGGTCTTGCCGGTCAGGGGTCCCTCTGGCAGGGGCTCGGGCTCCTCGTCCTCCATGCGAACCCCCGCCTTGCGCAGCTTCTCCAGCAACCTCAGGTTCTCCTTGTCGTGGAACCACTCGTACACACTCTGGGCGATCTCGGGGCCGATGCCCTCGACGGCTTCGATCTCCTCGAGCCTGGCCTTCTTCAGTCGACCGACGGAAGGCAACGCCCGGGCCAGGACCTGGGCGACGTGCCAGCCCACATGGCGGATGTTCAGAGCTACCAGCAGGCGCCAGATCGGCCGGTCCTTCGAGGCCAGGGTGGCCGTCAGGAGCTTCTCGATCTTCTTCTCCTTGAACCCGGGGAGCTGCGCGAGCTGCTCGCGGGTGAGCGAGTAGATGTCCGCGGGATCCTTCACCCATCCCATCTCGATCAGCTGGATCCCGGTCTTGTAGCCGAGGCTGTCGATGTCCATCGCCCCGCGCGAAGCGAACGAGAAGAGCCACTCGATGTTCTGCGACGGGCACCCCGCCTTGTTGGGACAGAACCAGTAGGCGCCTTTGCGGACGAGCGCGACGCCGCACGAGGGACATTTCTTCGGGAACTTCCACGGCTTCGCGTTGGGCGGGCGCTTGGAGAGGACCGGCCCAACCACCTCGGGGATCACGTCTCCAGCGCGGCGAACGATGACCGTGTCGCCTTCCCGGACGTCCTTGCGCTTGACCTCGTCTTCGTTGTGCAGCGTGGCGGTGCTGACCGTGACGCCGCCCACGAACACGGGCTCGAGGAAGGCGAACGGAGTCACCATCCCGGTCCGTCCCGTGTGGACGCCGATCTCGCGCAGCAGGGTGGTCCGCTCCTCGGGCGGGAACTTGTACGCGATGGCCCAGCGGGGCGCGTGGCTGGTCGCCCCCAACTCCTCCTGAAGGGCGATCTGATCCACCTTCACCACCACGCCGTCGATCTCGTAGTCGATCGAGTGGCGGCTGCGCTGCCACCGCTCGCAGTAGTCGAACACTTCCTCCAGTGAGCGGACGCGCCGGACGTTCGGGTCGACCGGGAGGCCGCGCTCCTTCAGGTAGTCGAGGATCTCCGAGTGGCGCTGGAACCGGCGACCCTCCACCGCGCCGACGCCGTGGCACCAGAGGCGCAGCGGTCGGGAGGCCGTGACGCCCGGGTCCTTCTGGCGGAGGCTGCCAGCCGCGGCGTTGCGAGGGTTGGCGAACGTCTTCTGTCCCTTGTCGCGAAGCTCATCGTTCAGCTCCTCGAACGCCTTGATCGGGAGGTAGACCTCGCCACGAACCTCCAGGACCTTGGGATGGCCCGTGCCCCGTAGGCGCATCGGCACCGACCGGATGGTCCGGATGTTCGCCGTGATGTCGTCGCCGACATAGCCGTCCCCGCGGGTCGCTCCTCGCACGTAGGCGCCGTCCTCGTACGTGAGCGCCACCGCCAGCCCGTCGATCTTCAGCTCGCACACGAACTCGGCCTGACGTCCGACCGCGCGCTCGACGCGCTTGCCCCACGCGCTCAGCTCCTCCCAGGAGAACGCGTTGTCAAGCGACAGCATCGGGACGCGGTGGCGCGCGGGGGCAAACAACTCGGTGGGCGCGCCGCCCACCCGCTGGGTCGGGCTGTCCGGAGTGATGAACTCGGGGAACTCTTCCTCGAGAGCGCGGAGCTCCCGCATGAGCTCGTCGTACTCGGCGTCGGAGACCTCGGGGTCGTCGAGGACGTGGTAACGGTAGTTGTGATAGTCGATGAGGTCGCGGAGCTCCTCGACGCGCCGCTTGGCCTCGGACCGACGGCGTTCCTCCGCCTCGTGGCGCTCTTCCGCGGGCGGCTCCGGCCTCCTCTTCCGGCCCATGTCAGGCCGCGAGCTCGAGGGCCCCGGTCACTCCGATCTGATGGCCCTGGATGAGCAGGGCGCCGTGCAGGCGGGGCAGGCCCTTCAAAAAGGTGAGGGCCGTACGGAACCCGTTGGCCTTGGACACGATGGCGGTAGTAGCAGCGGCGGCCGCGTCGGCCACGATGCACGTCTCCCCAACGACGACCAGGCCGGCGAGGACTTCCCGCGGCTGCTCACCGGGAGTGAGCTTCATGTAGATCCCGTTGGGACCGAGCTCCGGCTTGACCACCACGGCCAGCCCGAGTCCGGGATGGACGGCAAGACGCATCCGCCGGCGGCTCACCACGAAGTGGTCCTCGCCGCAGGAAACGGTGATCTCGTTGAGCGCGTCCCTCAGCTTGCGCCCGACGTACTCGGTGAGGGCTCCCTGGAAGGTGAACATGGGACCGACGCCGGCCGCGGCGGCGGACTGCGCCATCTCGCGGACGATGGCCGGGGCAGTCTCCGGGACTTCCAGGGGCCGCTTGCTGGTTCGAAAGGCCGGATTACGGATCCCGTAGGACTGGATCTGTTCCCAGAACAGCATTCCCGCCGCGCGGACCTCCTCGTAGAAGTCCTCGGGTCCCGTGACGCGCAGCAGCATGTCCTGGACCGGGACGTCGAAGTACTCGAGCTTCCGTTTCCGAAGGAGGCGCATGGTCAAGCCAAAGGCTACACGCTGCTGCCGACGCCATGGGAGGGAGCAGGCGCGGAGTCAGCGAAGGGCTTCGACGATGCGCCCGCCGCCCAGCACCTCGCCGTTGCGGTAGAAGACCGCGCTCTGGCCCGGGGCCACGGCCCGCTGCGGCGTTCGAAACTCCACCCTCGCCCGATCTCCGCCCAGAGCCTGCACCGCCGCGGGGACGTCCTCCCCGCGGTAGCGGATACGGACCTCCGACTCGAACGGCCCGTTCGCCGGCGGAGCCCCGGCTATCCAGTGCATGCGGTCGGCAACGAGCCCTCGACGGTCGAGCAGCTCCTCAGGCCCCACCAGGACGCGGTTCTTTCCCCGGTCGATGTCGACCACGTACGCCGGCCGCCCGGTCGACACGCCCAGCCCCCGCCGCTGGCCGACGGTGAACCGGAAGGTGCCGCCGTGGCGAGCCAGGACCCGCCCCGCCGGATCGACCACGTCCCCCCCGCGCACCAGGTCGGGCGCGTGCTCTTCGAGGAACGCACCGTGATCGGCTCCGGGAACGAAACAC
>VAYC01000099.1 GCA_005885025.1 Actinomycetota bacterium
GGCCGGCATGAGCATCTTCGCCGTTCGTGCACCCCTGGCGTGGCTGGGCCCGGGAAAGCTGGTCGAAGACGCGCTCGTCGTCATGGAACGGGGTCGAGTGGTGTTCGCCGGATCCTCGAAGCACCTCGCGGTGCGATTCGCGGGCGAGGGCGGGTCCGAAACTCTGTCCGGCGAGTCGGCGCCGCCCGAGCCCGATGAGGAACTGCACGTCGACGGGTTCCTCATGCCTGGGGTCGTCGATCGGCACGTCCACATCGGGCTGTCCGATCCGGGGGCCGTCCTGGCCGGGGGCGTCACGGGGGTGCGCGATCTCGCGTGGCCCGCCGAAACGATCTTCTCGCTGGCGGAGGCGTCCGAGAGTCCTTCGTTCAACGGCCCGCTGATCCGATGCGCGGGGCCGATGATCACCTGTACGGGCGGCTATCCGACCCGGTCCTCCTGGGCACCCAAAGGAACGGGCGTCGAGGTACGCGGTTCGGCCGACGCCGCCGAGGCCGCACGAAATCTCCTCGCCGGCGGGGCAGCCGTGCTGAAGGTCGCCCTCAACGCCGACGCGGGGCCGACCCTCTCCGACGAGGAGCTCCTCGCAGTGTGCGAAGTCGGCCACGGGGCCGACGTCCCGGTCACCGCCCATTGCCAGGGACGCGGCCAGGTCCAGCGCGCCGTGGGGGCGGGGGTCGACGAGCTGGCCCACGCCCCATGGTCCGAGCGCCTGTCCGACGATCTCGTTCAGGCCATGGCCAAACGGATGAGGATCGTGTCGACCCTGGACATCCACTCGTTCGGCAAGGACACCCCAGAAGTCAGGATGGCCCTCGACAACCTTCGGCGATTCATCGCAGAAGGAGGGGCGGTCGCCTACGGCACCGACCTCGGGAACGGCCCCATTCCTCCCGGGATCCACGTCGGGGAGGTGTGGCACCTGTACCGCGCCGGGCTCTCCGCGGAGCGGCTTCTGCAGGCCGTGACCTATCGGCCGTTGGCAGCCGGGGAGCCAGCCGACCTCGTCGGTCTGGGCAGGAACCCCTTGGAGAACCTGGGCGCCCTGGGGGAGGTTCGTCTGGTCATCAGGGCCGGCCGCCGGGTGCGCTGAACCGTCTCAGCGTGGCATGCACAAGTCGCGGGCTGTGGCATCCTGTGGAGGAGACGACGTTGACTGGCCCGAGGACATCCATGAACCGGACCCGGTTGATGCTCGCCGCCATCCTCGCCCTGGAGCTGCTTGCCGCCGCGTGTGGGGGCAGTGCGACCTTCAGACCCGTGGGGGCTGCCGGTTCCTCGTGCTTGGGGAACGACACGGGTGGTGACGCGGTCTCGCCGGCGGCAGGCGTCAAAGGGGGGACGCGTTGGCTCTTTCGCTGCGACCACCCCCCCGTGGCCTTCCGACAGTCCAGCGTCAAGCTCGCGAACCTGGTCGGCGACATCCACGGGCTGGGTACGGCCGGCCTCAAGTCCACTCCCGATGCGGCTGCCGTGGTCCTGGTAGAGGACGACCCGGCGGTCCCGTGGGGCACGCACCTTCACGGCGCCGAGCTGGCGATCTTCCGCGCCTTCGCGGGAGACAAGAGCATGGGGGCCTGGCTCATCCTCGTCACCGACGTCGTGGTCCACGGGTCCCAGGACCCGATTCCGCCCACCGCGTATCGGTGGTCGCGCGCCGAGGTGGTCACGTTCGTCTTGTGCGGCATGCCGCCGCTGGCGACCAATCCGTGCCACGACCGTTTCTGGAAGGCGGCTGATCAGATCGTCCTGGCTCCCGCGGGGGGCCAGCCGCACGGGAAGTAGCGCGTCAGAGGATCTCGCGCAGCGCGTCGAACAGTCGGTCGATGTCGCCTTCGGTGTTGAAGAAATGCGGCGAGACGCGGATACCGTCCCCCCGATAATCGGTGCAGACGTCCCGGTCGAGCAGGGCGTGGCACACCTTCTCGGCCTCCGTCCCGACCCCGATGTTGACCATCCCGCCTCGCGCGTTGCGGTCGCGCGGGGAGCGGACAGAGAGCCCGGCCTGATCGGCCCGGGCGATCAAGTAGTCGATGAGGTCCTGTTGCCGTTCCCGGATGGCGGCCGGACCCACCTCCGAGATGATGTCCAATCCACCCTGGGCGATGAAGGCGATCGGCGCGGCCGGCGTGCCGTGCTCAAGCCGCCGGGCGGTGGCATGGTAGTCCAGGTGTTGCAGGTCGAACGAGAACGGCTCTTTGGTGGCGAACCACCCGGTGGTCAGTGGCTCCAGGCGGTTGAGAAGGCGCTGCCGGGCGTAGAGGAAGGTGAGCCCCGGCCCGCCGCATAGCCACTTCAGCACCCCCGCGGTGTAGAAGTCGCAGCCCAGCTCGTGGACGTCGACCGGCACGATCCCGGCCCCGTGGAAATCGTCCACCACCGTCCACGCCCCGGCCTTCCTGGCCAGCCGGCAGACCTCCTTGGCGTCGAGCAGCGCGCTGGTCCGGTACAGCACGCGGTTCACGATGACCAGCGCGGTGTTCTCGTCGATGGCATCCCGATAGGCCTCGACCGGAACCGAGAGTCCGTCGGGCGAACCGAGGAAGACCACCTCGGCCCCCCGGCGACGATGGGCGAGCGCGACGTGGCCGTCCGTCGGGAAGTCCAGCTCGGAGAGCACGATCTTCCTGCGTTTCCCGAAGTCGATGCAGGACATGATGCTGGCCAGCGCCAGCGAGACGTTCACGGTGATGGCCAGCTCTTCTCGCGTGGCTCCGATCAACGCTGCGAACGTGTCCTTGACCCGCCCCATCTGGGGGAAGATGTGCTCCATCCACACGGGGTCGGGAGCGCCCTCGGTCGCCCACACGTCCATGTACTCCTGGAGATACCGGCTCGCGCGGGTGGACACAGGACCGAGCGAGGCGCTGATGAGGTACGCCTTCTTCTCGAGGACGGGGAACTCAGCCCGGTACGCCTCGACGTCGATCGCCATCAGCGTTCCGCGCTCATTTCTCGTGTTTCGCCAGGTACTCGATGTACATGGGACGGAGGGCGTTCGCAAGCTCGCCCTCGCCCGCGTGAGTGAAGTCGTGGATCAACGGAACGAGGTCGGCCACGCCGACATCGGCCTCGGCCTCCGGGAGGTTCCCGGTCGCTGCCTCGGCCACCGGGATCGTTTTGAGGAGCCGCCAGAGGAATCCGACGTCAAGCCGATGCTCTGCCAGCCGGAGGGCCCGGTCGTGCAGCTCCTTCGACGGCAGTTTGTCGAGGTCCTCCCGGGTGGACACGACATGCAGCCTACGTGCCCGGAGGGCAGGGCGGCAAAGACCGTCTACCGCCCCCAGTCGGCGAACTGGGCATCGCTTCCGGTGCCGGTGATCGGGATCGGCGCCAGCCCGGTCCCGTCGGGGCGGATGACCTGGAGGCCCGGGGAGAACACGAGATACTGTCCGTCCGGAGACCAGTCGACGAACATGCCCATCTGCAGACTGAGCCGGTGCTGGCCCGACCCGTCGGCGTTCATCACGTAGATGGTCTGGTACGGGCCGATGTCCCCGGTGACCCGGCAATCGGGCGCTTTGGAGTTGGAGCAATCGTCCCGGGTCGTCGAGTACGCGATCTTCCTCCCATCGGGCGACCAGGAGGGGAATCCATCTTCGCCGGGCGCGTCCGTCAGCTGCCTCAAACCCGACCCGTCCACGTTCATCACGAAGATGTCGTAGTTGGGGTCGGCCCCGTGGGCTCCGGGTTGTTGGGACATGAATGCGATCCTGGTGCCGTCGGGCGATCCGGAGGGGTACTCGACGTAGACGTCGTTCGGGATGACGTGGAGACCGGAGCCGTCCGGGTTGGCCGTGCAGCCGTGGAATCCGAACCCCAGATCGCGCGCGCAGTTCCACAGGACCTTCCCGCTCGAGGTCCAGGCCGGACCCCAATCGTCGGCGGGGTCGCGGCTGACGTCGTGCTGGCCGGATCCGTTTGCGTTCATCACGTAGACCTCGTTGTTTCCGTCTCGCATGGACCGGAACGCGATCTTCGTTCCGTCCGGAGACCACGCAGGATCAAAGTCGTCGTGGCGGTTGGTGGTCAGTCGCCTCAGGCCGGAGCCGTTCGCGTTCACGACCCAGACATCGTCCGTGCCGCTCGAGAACGTGATCCTGCCGGTGAGAACCGATACGTCGATCGGCGACCCTATCGATTCTCCGGCGGTGGAGGAGACGGCGGGACTGGGCGCGACGGATCCGTGGGTCGGACTCGGGGTTGGGGCGGCCGGCTTGCCCGTACAGGAAGCGAGCACCGCGAGGGCCACGGCGAGAAAAAAGGCTGCGCCTCGTATGAGCCTGCTCATTGCCGCCTTCCCTCGGTCCTCGCGATGCTTACTACGCCGTCGTGGCATCAGCGGTTCCAGGCTTCCAGCGGGGCCTTCATCG
>VAYC01000100.1 GCA_005885025.1 Actinomycetota bacterium
AGCGATTCCTTGTTGGCGAGGGCCAGCATCTTGCCCGACTGAAGCGCCGCCGGGGACGGGGCGAGCCCGACCGCTCCGACCATGGCATTCGGCACCATGTCGGCATCCGAGCCCCTGGCTAGGGTCTCCATGGCCTGGGGTCCGGACAGGATCTCGACCCCGCGAATCCCTCCCAACGTGGCGGTGAGCCGAGAGGCCGCTTCTTCGTCAGCGATGGCCACGACCGGCGGCATGAACTCGCGGACTTGCCCGACCAGGAGCTCGTGGCTGCTGCCGGCGCCCAGACCGAGCACCCTGAACCGGTCTGGATTGCGCCGGACCACGTCGAGGGCCTGCGTACCGATGGAACCTGTCGATCCGAGGATGGAAAGCGATCGCATGTCTTTAGAGGGTACCCCCCCGTGTCACCTTTGGTCCGCAGGGAAGCTAGAAGATCAGCCGAAGGTAGTAGAAGACCGCCGGGGCCACGAGCAGCACGGAGTCGATCCTGTCCAGGACTCCGCCGTGCCCGGGCAGGACCGAACCCATGTCCTTTACCCCGAGGTCGCGCTTCATCAGCGATTCGATCAAGTCACCGAGCGGCGCGAATACCACGACCACGATGGCCAGCCCGATGGCCTGGGTCAGGGAAAAATAGCTGAGGATGGCCGGCACGAAGGCGGCCGCGACCGCGAACGTCACGGCCGTGCCGCCATACACGCCCTCCCAGGACTTCCGCGGGCTGATGGTCGGAGCGAGGGGACGGCTCCCCCAGAACGACCCGAATGCGTACGCGGCGATGTCGTACAGGAAAACCAGAGCGATGACCATCAGCATCAGAGCTCGGCCCGCGTTCCTCTGGGCCAGCAGCATGAACACGAATCCCGCCAGGAAGGGTCCGTACAGGATTCCCAGCATCGTGGCTCCGACGTTGCCGATGAGGTTCTCCCGCGACTTGAGTGGGGCGGCCATGTACCACAGGAATGACAGGAACAGGCCCAGGGCGACGAAGAACACCATCGCGGACTCTCCGCGTAGATACGCCCCGGCGATGATCAGGCCTCCTACCGCCAGCCCCAGCGCAGTGGCCGGCTGATGACCCTTGCGACTCAGGGTGGCGTAGAACTCTGCCTGCCCAAGCAGGACGACGCCCCCGCCGATCACCACGAACGCAGCCTTGGCGATCCACAGCGCGATGAGCGCCACGACGGCCACGCCACGACGGCCAACACGGCCGCCGTCACCAAGGCGGCCGGCACGTCCCGGGCAACCGATGGAGGGGCAACCGACTCCGCCGTCAAAGGTCGAGACGTCGGTTCCTCCCACGTAGGACCGGTCATCGTCTCGGCGGCGCCCACCCTCACGGTGCGAGGGCCGGTGGGCTCCTCGAGGTCGGCGAGGAGCTCCTCCTCGACGGCCCTGGGCTCCGAGGTGTCCCGGAAGTCCTCGGCGAGTTGATCGGCCACGGCTTCGATCTCGTCGATGGTCGGCTCCCTCGGTGGGACGCCAGCGGGCTCTGACGCGGGCTCGGACGCTGGCTCGGGCGCCGAGTCTGGCGTGGCCTCCGTGGTCTCGGCCATCTTCCGCCTTCGCGCTCGGGCTCGCCTGCCCCGCGGTTCCTCTTCGGCCTCAGCCTCGGCCTTGGGCAGATCGCGGTATTCGGGAGGAGCCTTCTTCAGGTCCTCCAGTGTCAACTCGTGGCCCGCCCCGGGTTCCAGCCACTCCGGGATTTCCTCGGGGCGGAGTGACTCCTCGTCACCGACCTCGCCTTCGTCGCCACGAGCCTCGGGCCTCTCGGTGACCACGACCTCCGCGTCTTCGCCCTCTGCGGGCTCCTCGCCGAGCACGTCTCGCAGCCGGGTCCAGTCCTCACTGGTCATCTCGCCCGTGGACTCTTCCGCTGGGGGTGAAGGCTCGGGAGCCCTTCCACGCCTGCCGCGGCGCTTCGTGGGAGGTGCCGGGGCGGGCTCGGGCTCCTGGGGAGCGGCCATGTCGAGCCCCTCGATGTCGGGCTTCCATCCCGGTGGAAGGAGGTCCTCGGCTCCGGGGGGTGCCGCGGCCGTGTCCTCGCTCTCCTCCGGTCGCTCTCCTTCCTCCGCCGCCCGCTCCCGCCTCCGCTTGCGATCGCCCTCGGGGCCAGCGGCGAAGAAATCGTCGAGTTCCTCGAAGAGGTCGTCGAAGCCGTCCCCTCGATCCTGTCCCTCAGGCCCCATCAGACCTCCCTGAGCTCCTTCTCCTTGTGGCCGAGAAGCTCCTCGACTTCGCCGATGAATTGATCGGTGAGCCGCTGGAGCTCCTTCTCCGAGCGATGAAGGTCGTCCTTGGAGATCGCGTGATCTCGTTCCAGCCGTTCCAGGGTCTCCTTGGCGTGGCGCCGCACGTTTCGAACCGACACCCGGCCCTCCTCCGCCCGGTCGTGGGCGAGCTTGATGAGCTCCTTGCGGCGCTCCTCGGTCAGCGGAGGAAAGGAGAGGCGAATGACGTTCCCGTCGTTGGACGGCGTCAGCCCCAGATCCGAAGAAAGGATGGCCTTCTCCATGGCGCCCATGGCGCCCCGGTCGTGGGGCTGCACGACCAGCAGGCGGGGCTCGGGAACCGAGAACGACGCCAGATCCCTGAGGGAGACCTGGGTCCCGTAGTAGTCGACGGTGAGTCGGTCGAGCAGCTTGGGGTGCGAGCTCATCCTGGCTGACCGACACGGCGCCGCGCATCTTCTGTTCGGCTTCGCGAAGCGTGTCCTCGACGGTCATCGGCGCCGCCGTCCTCTCCATGAGCCGGCCTGATATTGGCGCAGAGCCTACCCTACGCCGCTCCGTGGACCAGCGTCCCGATCGGCTCCCCGAGGAGGGCCCGCTTGATGTTGCCTTCCTTCCGGAAGTCGAAGACGAGGATGGGGAGCCGGTTCTCCATGCATAGGGAGACCGCGGTTGCGTCCATGACCGCCAGTCCTCGCTGGAGTACCTCGAGATACTCGAGTGTCTCGAACTTGACGGCGTCGGGATTGAGGTTCGGATCGGAGTCGTAGACCCCGTCGACCTTGGTCCCCTTCAGGATGGCTTCGGCCCGGATCTCCAGGGCCCGCTGGGCCGCGGTCGTATCGGTGGAGAAGAACGGCACGCCCATGCCGGCCCCGAAGATCACCACCCGACCCTTCTCGAGGTGCCGGATAGCTCGCAGCGGAATGTAAGGCTCGGCGATCTGGGCCATCTGGATGGCCGTCTGGACCCGCGTCGGGACGCCGACCTTCTCCAGCGCATCTTGCAAGGCCAGAGCGTTCATGACCGTGGCCAGCATGCCCATGTAGTCGGCATGGGCCCGGTCCATCCCGGGGGCCTGCCTCCCCCTCCAGATGTTGCCTCCCCCCACGACGATGGCCACCTCGACGCCCATCGCGCAGATGTCCCGAAGTTGGGTTGCCAGGAGCATCGTGGCCCGCTCGGAGATGCCGAACTCGTGCGCGGGCGGAGCGAAAGCGTCCCCGGAGAGCTTGAGCAGGATCCGGTGATACACGGGGGCGGGCCCGTCGATGAGGACCGGCTCCCCCTCGCTCACGGGCGCGTCAGGCCTCCTCGCCGAGCCGGAACCTCGCCAAGCGGCGGACGACGACGTTCTCGCCGACCTTGACCGCCACCTCGTTCACGAGGTCGCCGATCGATTTCGAGTCCTCCCGGATGTACGCCTGATCGAGGAGCACGGTCTCCTTGAAGAACGCGTCGAGCTTGCCCTCGACGATGCGCTCGATGACGTTGTCAGGCTTGCCGGTGCTTCGAGCCTGCTCCTCGTAGATCTTCCGCTCGCCCGCGATCACCTCGGAAGGCACGTCGTCCCGCGAGATCCACCTGGGATCACGCGCCGCGATCTGCATGGCCACCTCGCGGGCCAGGCGGCGGAACTCGTCCGTGCGAGCCACGAAGTCCGTCTCGCAGTTCACCTCGACGAGCACGCCGATGCGGCCCTCGCCGTGGATGTAGGCATCGATGACTCCCTCCGACGCCTGCCGGCCCACGCGCTTCCGTACCGAGGCCAGGCCCTTGGTCCGCAGGATCTCCCTGGCGCGTTCGACGTCGCCACCCGATTCGACGAGCGCTCGCTTGCAATCCATCATCCCGGCCCCGGTCTCCTCGCGCAGGAGCCGAACGACTTCGGCCGGGACCGTCACCGGGTCGGTCATCGGCCCCTCCTCCGCTCCACGGACTCCTCCGAGGCGGGCTCCGCTACGGAGTCCATCTCGGCCTCGATCGGCTCGGGGTCGGTGGTCCCGGCCTCTGTGGGGCGGGTCGAGTCCTCCAGACCGGCCTCCTCGGCAGGCGGCGCCAACGAAGCTGGCGTGTCGGCGGCTTCCTGGTCCTCTCCCTCGGGTGATGACTCCTCGAGGGTCGCGCCGAAGAACGCCATCTCCTCTTCGGAGAGCTGGAGCGGCCTGCGAGCTGCCTGTTCGGCCGCGGGGGACACGGCCGGGGCCGACGTGGACGCGGGCTCGGGCTCGAACTCGGGCTCGAAGGTCCGGGCCTGCATGCCCTGATAGGCGAGGTACTGACCCTCCTGGATGGCGTCGGCCACCACTTTCGTCACCAGTGCGCAGGACCTGATGGCGTCGTCGTTCCCCGGGATCACGAAGTCGACCTCGTCGGGGTCGCAGTTCGTGTCCACGATGGCGACCACGGGGATGCCCAGCTTGCGGGCCTCCTTGACCGCGATGTGCTCACGCTTGGTGTCGATCACGTACACGGCGTTCGGGACTCGCTCCATGTCCTGGATCCCCGCCAGGTTGCGCTCGAGCTTTTGCTTCTCGTGGCGAAGCTTCAGGACCTCCTTCTTCGGCAGGAAGTCGAACGCTCCGGACCGCTCCATCTCCCGGAGCTCCTTCAGGCGCTTGAGGCGTCCGTGGATGGTCTGGAAGTTCGTGAGCATGCCGCCCAGCCACCGCGTGTTCACGTAGGGCATGCCTACCCGGGAGGCCTGCTCCTGGACGGTCTCCTGCGCCTGCTTCTTGGTCCCCACGAGGAGCACCGTGCCGCCCTTCCGGCCGATGTCCTGCAGGAATTCGTAGGTTCGGGTGAGCGCGTCGAGCGTCTTCTCGAGATCGATGATGTAGATGCCGGAGCGTTCTCCGAAGATGAACCGGCGCATCTTCGGGTTCCATCTTCTGGTCTGATGGCCGAAGTGCACGCCGGCCTCGAGGAGCTCCCGCCGGGTCGCGACGGGCATGATCGATGTTCCTCCTTCCGGTTGTCGCCTCCGTCCGGCTCTGCCTCACCCCGGCCCGAGCCTTGTTGGGCGCGGGACCCCAGGGCGAGTCCCCGGACGTGTGGATTGCCGGCATGTATCACCCGGCTAGCAAAGGAGTCTACCAGCGCCGACGCTCGGAGCCGCTCACCGCAGCGAGGAGGACGCCCGCACCGGCCGTCTGGCCGGTCCCGCGCGGGCCGCTGACAGGACCCGGTCCCGGATGAGCAACCACCGGTAGGTGAAGGTGGCCAGAGCGGAGACGTGCACGAAGCTCATGAACAGGACGAACAACCAGGTGACGAGGTCGGGCGTGGCGGCGGCCACCCGGCTCGGGGGGATGAACACGGAGATGAACAGGGCGACGACCAGGTAGGAGAAGGCCGTCACCATGTGACGTGGGCCCGGGAACCGGGCGGCCCGGAAGGAGAGCCGGGCGCCCTCCCGCACCCCGACGCCTTCCACCGCGATGATGACCGGCGTGTACACGAAGAAGTAGACCCCTCCGACGAGGGCCGCGATCACGGCGAACTGACCGAGGGCGAAGGCGACCGCGACGAACGCCGTGGCCATGGACAGGGCGAAGAAGCCGGCCTCCATTCCGACCATGGCCCCGAAGAGGCGGGCGGACTGCCTGAGCGCCCCCAATACGGATTCGGTCCACCGCGCCGCTCGATCTCCCTCGCCCTCCGGCGGCCCCGCGAGCCGGCTCCGGATGAAACTCACCCAAAAGCCCAGGAGGGCAGCTCGGATGGCCAGCAGACCGGCCAGGAAAACCAGGGCAACGATGCCCGAGCTCGAGGACCCCCCCACGAGGGCCGAGATGTCCAGGAAGAGCGAGTGGACCGGCGGAAGCGCCTCGAGCATGGCCATGAGGCCCGGGAACCGGGCGAGATGCGCGCCATACGCCGTGAAGATCAGCCAGAGCACCAGAGCGGCCAGGAACGAAGAGATCACCAGGACCGGGGACTCCCCGGTCGTGCGGAGCCCCCGGGCCACGGTCACCGCCACGGGCGGGTGAACCCACTCCGCGGCGGCCGCCTTCCGCTCCGCGGGCGTTCGCGGCCGGCGGCTCGGGGCGGGGCTTCGAGAGGCACGGCCACGGGAGGCCGGACGTCGCTGCTCACGCGGCGAAGTGGCCCTTGCTCCCTCGACGGAGGACTCGGCCCGCGCGGTGGGCACGGAAGTCTCGGCCGGCCGCAAGGGACCGGACCGCTTCCGGCGCTTCTTCTTCGTCACGGGAACACGCTCGCCCTCATGTCTCTTCGTCCTCTTCCACTCGCACACCCGTGGGTACGCCCATAGGTTCGCCCGGACCTCCGCGGCGAGCCAGCAGCCGGAACAACCCGAGGATCAACGCCGTCATCACCAGGAACGCGCCACCGAAGTTCGCGACCGCCCCGACGAGGTCGAGCTGCGATGGTGAGGTCTCATCGGTCAGATGCCCTGCCGGATCATGGGCGAACGCGACGATCCCACCCCGCGGCCCGATCGCCGGCATGAGCAGGAGATCACCGGCCGGGGCGAGAGCCCCTATCGGCCCCAGGGCCAGGAGCGCCCGCCACACGAGGTGCCCGGAGGCCACGTCGATGGCCGCCACGGTCCCGTCGTCCATCCCCACGTAGACGGCTCCCCCCGCGACGAGAGGCGACCCCCAGGTGACGTCAGCCGGGAACTGGTAGTCCCAGAAGCGGTGGCCGGTGCTCGCGTCGAACCGATAGACGCCGCCGAGGTCGTCCACCGCGTACACGCTGCCTTCTGAGAAGGCCAGCGTGGAGAGAGGGCTGAACGACGCACGGACCGGCTCGGTCCACAGGAGCCGTCCGGTGGAGAGCGAGAACGCCCGAACCGATTGGTCGTTGAATCCCGCGTAGACCTGATCGCCGCCCACTGTCACCGCAGAGACCGCCCCCGGGGCCGGACGAGAGGGCGAATAGCTCCACCGGGACAGGCCAGTGGACACGTCG
>VAYC01000101.1:0-4045 GCA_005885025.1 Actinomycetota bacterium
AAGAAGGGCCACGAGGCCCGGACGCCTCCGGCCGCCAGCGGCCCGATGATGCCGAATCCTTCGGTCGCGTTGTGCAGCGCGAACCCGATCACCAGCAGCAACGCAAGCTGAGTGTCACCCGACTTCGCACTCGACCCGATGGCCAGCCCTTCGGAGAAGTTGTGCAGCCCGATCCCCAGGGCGATCGACATGGCCAGGTCGAGCGCCACGCGAGGGGAGTCGGCATGAGCGGCCCTGGCCTCCGCCATCGCCATCGCCCCCGGACCGATCTGGGGGGACGGGCGGCGGGAGCGCAGGAGGCCGCCCAGGTAGAGGAGCGACAGCAGGCCGACCGCCAGCCCTCCGAACAGCACGCTCCCGAACCCGACCGTCGATCCCCACGCTGCCTGCCCTTCGCGGATGCGCTCCACGGACCCTTCCAAGGGGGCGAAGGCCTGGTGGAAGATCTCGAACAGCAGGAACAGGAGGATCCCCGCCGAAGCTGCGTTGAGGAACGACTTCAATCGCGGGGCTGCACTCCGGAGCCGGCCGAGGGGCAGGCTCAGGAAGATCGTGGCCCCCGCGATGAACCCGAGCAGCGTCGTTTGGGCGAAGGTCATGAGTCAGATAGGCAGGGCATCGCCGGCATCACTTGGATTACCGACAGAAAATCTACCTGGCAGGTCGGATTCCCGACAACCGCCGGGCCGGTCGGAGCCGGAGTCTACAATTGGTGTGGTGGCAGCTCCGAAGACCCAAGCATCCAAGAAGCCCACACAGGCCATCCCCGACGAAGCCGAGCGACCCAAGCGGATCTTCCTCCTCGACGGACACAGCCTCTCCTTCCGGGCCTTCTTCGCCCTGCCCACCTCGCTGGCCACCACCAGCGGCCAGATCACCAATGCGGTCTACGGGTTCACGTCGATGCTCATCAAGCTGTTGGCCGAAGAGAGGCCTGACTATATCGCCGTCGCCTTCGACCTCGGCCGCCCGACCGTTCGACTGGCCCAGTACGCGGACTACAAAGCGGGACGACAGGAGGCGCCCGACGAGTTTCGCCAGCAACTCGGGCTGATCCTCGAGGTTCTCCAGACCCTGAAGATCCCCATGGTCTCCGTCGAGGGCTACGAGGCCGACGACGCCATCGCCACCCTGGCTTGCCGAGCCGCCGAGCGAGGGCTGGAGGCGGTGATCGTCACGGCCGATCGCGACTTCTTCCAACTGGTCCGCCCCGGCATCGAGGTCATGTTCAATCGGAGGGGGATTTCGGACATCTTCACCTACGACACGGCCGCCGTTGCCGACCGGTTCGGCCTCCCGCCGGAGAAGTACCTCGACTACGTCGCGCTGAAGGGTGACGCATCCGACAACATCCCCGGCGTCCCCGGGGTCGGGGAGAAGACCGCCTCCAAGCTGGTGCAGGACTTCGGCAGTGTGGAGGAACTCCTCGACAGGACCTCGGAGATCAAGGGCCGCATCCGAACGGCCATCGAGGCCGCCGGACAGGACCTCATCCGAAACAAGGAGCTGGCCCGGCTGAACTGCGACCTGGAGTTGGACCTGGATCCAGAGTCCTGCGTGATGGGGGAGTGGGACCACGACGCCGTGCGGCGACTGTTCAACTCCCTCGAATTCCGCACCCTGCTGGAGCGACTGGAGGACGTGGAGCGGGCGGCCAAGCCCAAGGTCGAGGCGGCCGCGTTGGATGTGCGGGCCGGCTCTGCTGCCGAGCTGTCCGACCTGCTGTCGAAGAAAGGACCCAAGGCCGTGTACCCCTCCTTCGACGACGGGGTTGGCGGTCTCGCGATTTCCCTGGGCGGAGGGCAAGCGTTGTACGTGCCCTTCGAGCGTATGCCCGATGTGGCGGCGAAGTGGCTGGGGGACCCGGACACGCCAAAGTGGGTCCACGACGCGAAGGACCTGCAGGCGGCGCTCCTGGTCGAAGGGTGTGCCCTGGAAGGGGTGGTCTTCGACACGCTGCTTGCCGCGTATCTGCTCGACCCGGCCGAGGCTTCCTACCCGCTCGACGAGCTGTGTCGCCGATACCTCGGCCTCGATGTCCTCGCCGAGATCGAAGGCGAGCAGTCGGGTCAGCTGTTCGCCGATCCCTCGCGACGGATCGGTGGCTCGGCGGCTGCCGTCGCGTTGCTCGCCCCGATCCTGCAGGAACGGGTCGAGCGGGCGGGCCTGACCCGGCTCCTCTCCGAGGTCGAGATGCCGCTCTCTTCGGTCCTGGGGCGGATGCAGGCGGCCGGGATCCGGCTCGACGTGGAGTATCTGGCGGACATGTCCGAGTCACTGGGTGACCAGATGGCCACCCTCGAACAGGACATCTACCGATACGCGGGCGAGGAGTTCAACATCGGCTCTCCTCCTCAGCTCCGGGTCATCCTGTACGAAAAGCTCCGGCTGACCTCTCTGAAGAAGACCTCCAAGGGGGCCCTGTCCACCGACGCGGACGTCTTGGAGAAGCTTCGGGATCAGCACCCCATCATCGACGCGCTCCTTCGCTACCGGGAGCTCTCCAAGCTGAAGTCCACCTACCTCGACGCGCTGCCGCCGCTGGTGAGTCGGAAGACCGGCCGCATCCATACCACCTACAACCAGGTCGGGGCGGCCACAGGACGGCTGTCCAGCGTGAATCCGAACCTCCAGAACATCCCGGTTCGGGGCGAGATCGGCCGGAAGATCCGGCGGGCGTTCGTCCCCGGGGCCGACGATCGGCTCCTGCTGGTCGCGGACTACTCGCAGATCGAGCTGCGGGTGATGGCCCACCTCTCCGGGGACGAGGCCATGGCCGAGGCGTTCGCCGCGGACAAGGACTTCCACGCCGCCACGGCCGCCAAGGTGTTCGGCGTACCCGAGGACGAGGTCGACGGCACCCTGCGCAGCCGCGTCAAGCAGATCAACTACGGGCTTCCCTACGGCATGAACGCATTCGGGCTGGCCAGCCGGATCGGCATCACCGCGGATGAGGCGGTGGAATTCATCGAGGCCTACTTCGCGCAGTTCCCGAAGATCCGGGACTTCCTCGATCGCCAGGTGGCACGGGCCTCGGCCGAAGGGTTCACCGAGACCATCCTGGGACGGCGTCGATACCTGCCTGAGCTGCAGGCGGCCAATCCCCGGGTCCGAGACATGGGGCGGCGCATGGCATTGAACGCGCCCATCCAGGGGGGCGCAGCCGACATCTTGAAGCTCGCCATGATCCAGGTGGATCGGGACCTCCAAGGCTCCGAGCTGGACTGCGTCATGGTCCTCACCGTCCACGACGAGCTCGTCTTCGACGTGGCCGAGCGAGACGTGGAACGGGCGGGCGCGCTGGTGAAAACGGCTATGGAGACCGCCTACCCGCTGACCGTGCCACTCAGGGTCGACCTCGGGTGGGGCAAGAGCTGGGCGGAAGCCGCGCCGGCCGGCCACTGAGCGCGCCCACCTTCGCCGCACGAGAGCCCATCTCAAGACCATTGACCGGCCAGCCGAATACCACTATGGAGGCAGGCCGTTCACGCAGCTCTTCCTGTGGGTGGCCTGGTCGAGCTCGATGCGGTCATCCGAATGGTTCGTGGTCCCTTTCTTCACAGCCGCACTCGTCTTGGCATGGTCGGGCGCTGCCAAGCTCCGTAGGCCCGGTCAGCTGGTTCGGGCTCTGGGCACGGCCGGTCTGCGTGTTCGACCAGGCGCTGTCCGGCTCATCGCCTCGGCAGAGCTCGGTCTGGGAACCCTCGGCCTGATCCGCCCGACCGCGGCTGTCGCCGCGGCGGTAGGTCTGGCATATCTGGGATTCGCCGGCTTCCTGTCCTTCCTCCTGGTGGCCAAGCCCCCAATCGCGGCCTGCGGCTGTGCCGGGGACCGCGACGTACCGCCCTCCTGGCTCCACGTCGCCCTCGATGCGATCGCGGTCGCGTCGGCCTTCGGCTTCGCGGCGATGAGCGGGGGTTCTGAGGGCATCGTCGGGATCGCCGCTCCGCTCCCTCTCTCTGGGGTCACGTTCCTCGTTGGGGTCGGCCTCTTGGGCTACCTGGCCTCCCTGTGTGCCGCCTACCTGCCGCAGGCGATGTCGTCC
>VAYC01000101.1:4153-4664 GCA_005885025.1 Actinomycetota bacterium
GGCGGTGGCACCGGTGGTCTACCTCACCCGGTCGTTGTCCGCGATGGCCGTGGTGACATGCTCGGGGTGCCGAAGCGGGAGCGCATGTTGCGATGGATGGACCGCCTTCTGCTGCCAGCTCACCGGAAAGAACACGTGCCCCGCCAACACGTTCATCGCGGGGTGGTGGAAATGCACGAGCTACACGGGGTCACAGCTGTGCGCGAATCAGAACGTCCGCTACTACGTGGATTGCAATCGCACTCCAACGGCCCGGTGTGATCAGGGCTGCCACTGCGCCAAGAACAACTGCGGGAACCGCTCGACATGCTGCAACTGGTTTCGGTATGGCCAGTGCAACACCGAGGTCGCCGGAGTGACCGAGGTGGTGTGCCGGATGGTTACCTGCGTCAACCCCTCCCATCTGTTCGTGAACTGCAACTCCACGATGTTCGTCGAGAACGCCACGTGTACGCACGAGGCCGGATGTCTGTGAAGGGCGCCTTCTCTTGAGCATCCTCATCGCGGTCGA
>VAYC01000101.1:4746-5329 GCA_005885025.1 Actinomycetota bacterium
CGCATCGGGGAGACCGGGGAAACGAGCCGCACCGAGGCCTCGGAACTTCCCCTGGGTCGCGACCACGCCACGCCCGCCATGGACGTCGTTGGCACCACCCCTCGCGGAGACGCCGTCAAGGTGGCGGTGACGGGTGCGAGGGAGAACACCCTCCTCGCCTTCCTCTCCACGGGTTGCCTCCCGTGTGTGCCCCTGTGGGAGAGCTTGAGCTCGTCCAACCCCCCGGTCCTGCCGGACCGGACCCGGTTGGTGCTCCTGACCAAGGACCCGTCCCACGAGAGCACCTCCAAGCTGCGAGCACTCGCCCCGAAAGGAACGCCGCTGGTCATGTCGTCCGCGGCCTGGGAGCACTACGGGGTGAAGGGAAGCCCGTACTTCATCTACGTCGACGGCCCGTCGGGCCACGTCCACAGCGAGGGAACGGCCGGAAGCTGGGAGCAGGCTCTCTCGCTTCTTCAGGACGCCCTCCTCGACGCCATCCCGGGGCGGGAGGGTGACGGCTCCGCCGAACGGATCCGACGCGCGGATACCGAGCTGGCCGTGGCGGGGATCCATCCCGGCCATCCCACCCTCTGGGGGAACG
>VAYC01000101.1:5459-7554 GCA_005885025.1 Actinomycetota bacterium
CGGGGAGCGGGGCAGGAGATCGAAGTGGGGGGTCACCATGACCGCATTGCTGACGGGCAGCGCGGGAGGCGGAGCCGCTGTGGGCGCCGTCCTGGGACTCGTCGGAGAGATGCTGCGCCGACCCTGGGGGAGCGGATCGACCCGGTTGTGGGTCCTGGCGGGGGTCATCGCGCTCGGGGTCGCCATGGACGTCCGAGCCGCCGGGATGGGCCTTCCCACGGTGCGCCGGCAGGTGAACGAAGACTGGCTGCACCGCTACCGCGGTTGGGTCTACGGCGTCGGATTCGGGTTCCAGCTCGGTGTCGGTGTGGTCACGGTCGTGAACGTATCGGCCGTCTATGCCGCCATGGCTGCGGCGCTGCTCGCCGCCTCCCCCGCCTGGGGAGCCACCATCGGAGCCGCCTTCGGCCTCCTCCGGGCCGGGGCAGCGTTCTCCGTGGCGGGGGTTCGGCGTCCGGACCAGCTCGCCGCGGTTGATGTCCAGCTTCGGGCCTGGGACGAGCCTTCGCGCCGACTCGCGGTCGGCTTCGAGGTGGCCCTGGCCGGCGTCTGCCTGATGGCGGCCATCCTCTGAAAGGGCGACGTGCAATGAAGCTGCGCGGAGACGGTCTCGAGATCGATCTCCCCCCTGGTTGGGAGGGGAAGATCTACCGGCGCGAGGCCGGCCAGTCGGCCCTCCATGCGGGGACGTTCCCCCTTCCCGCCGGAGACGGGGACTTCGGCACCCAGGCCATCACCTCGATGCCTGCCGACGGCGTGTTCGTGGCCCTGCTCGAATACGACCCGGACCTGGCCGGGGTGGGGCTGTTCGCGCCCTCCGGAAAGCCGGGAAAGGTACGCAGCGCAGACGCCAGCCCCAAGGGCCTGCACCGGGCGCTGAAGGGGAAGGCCGGGGTCCAACGATTCTTCACGGACGGTGATCGGGCGTTCTGCCTCTACATCGTGATGGGGCAGACGACCGGGGGCCGCCAGCATCTCGACCACGCCAATTCGATCCTTCGGACGCTGTCGATCGACAGGAAGAGCGGAACGAAGGGGAAGGCCCCGTGAAACGGCTCCTCGGAGTCCTGGCCGGGGTGGCGCTGATGGCGAGCGCCTGCTCCCAGCGGTCGGGGTCCGATTCGCATCTCCTCTCCTACGCGGGCCAGAACGGCCGTATCGCCATCACTAGCACCAGCGGCGGCAATGTCGACATCTGGACCGCGAACCCGGATGGTTCCCATCGGATCCGCCTGACATGGAACGCCGCCTCCGACCTCGATCCCCGATGGTCGCCCGACGGTTCGATGATCGCCTTCACCAGCTACCGGAGCGGAAACGGTGACATCTACACGATGCGCTCCAACGGGAGCTCGCTGAAGCGCATCAGCTCGAGCGCTGCGTTCGACGGCTACTCGACTTGGTCTCCGGACGGAGAACGGATCGCCTACGCCAGTACCCGTTCCGGCAACCTCGACGTCTGGGTGGTGACCTTGTCCTCGGGAAAGTTGGTCCGGTTGACGAGCGATTGGGCCGACGACTTCGCCCCGGCGTGGTCGCCGTCGGGCGATCGCATCGCCTTCACCTCCAATCGTCGGCACAACTCCGACGTGTACACCATGCGATCGGACGGCAGCGACGAGCGAGCGCTGACGACGAATTCCCACGCCGATGCGTATCCGACCTGGTCGCCCGATGGCACGCGGATCGCCTTCGAGAGCAACCAGAGCGGAAACTACGACCTCTGGGTCAAGAACTCGGACGGCACGGGCACCCGCCGACTCACCCAGTCCTCTCACTTCGACGGCTATCCCAGCTGGTCGCCGGACGGAACCAGGCTGCTGTTCACCTCAAGCCGCTCGGGGAACCAGGACATCTGGGTGATCAATGCGGATGGGACCGGCACGGCATCCTTGATCGCGAACTTCGGGCTCGCGACCTGGCCGGATTGGCAGGCCATCCCGCTGCCATCGCCCAGCCCGTCCCCGAGCTCGTCCGACACGCCGTCCCGGAGCCCGTCCGACACCTCGAGCCCCGCGGCGAGTCCAACCGGTCCCTAGCCGGCACTCGGCGTTCTTGACTCTCCTGATCCCGCTGGTAGCGTCCGGCGGGAGCG
>VAYC01000102.1 GCA_005885025.1 Actinomycetota bacterium
CGCCGTGACGGATGCGATGGCCCGTGACCTGGTCGAAGGCGACCTCGATAACCAGCTCCGGCCGGAGCTTCTCGTACGACAAGTCCTTGTCGTGGGACCAGCGGCTCATCGCGGCGATGCCAGGTGGCGGTTCGGGGGACGTCTCGTCCCGGTAGGGCTTGAGGAACGGCACGAGTTCCCGCCGGGCCTGCTGCGTGAACCCGGAAGTGAACCCCACCTGCCACAGTTCGTGGTCCGGTCCATACAGCCCGAGCAGCAGCGACCCCACGGCCTCACCTTTCAGGTCCTTCGCCCATCGAAAGCCCAGGACCACGCAATCGGCGGTTCGCTCCCGCTTGACCTTGAGCATCTCTCGTTCTCCTGATCGGTAGGGCGCGTCGAGGCGCTTGGCCACTACGCCGTCCAGTCCCTGCACCACGAACGCCTCGAGCCATTTCGTGCCGACCCTCAGGTCGTCGGTGCAGGGGCTCAGGTAGAGGGGCGGCGAGACGCCGTCGGTGACCGCCTCGAGCTCTCCGCGTCGCTTCGCCAGCGGCTGCCCACGCAGATCCCGGCTCTTCCTGGCCAGGAGGTCGAAGGCGATGAACGAGGCCGGGGTCTCGCGGGCCAGCCGTTCCACGCGGGATGCCGCCGGGTGGATCCGCTGGAGCAGTGCGTCGAAGTCCAATCCCTTGCCGTCCGCGGTGAACACGACGATCTCGCCGTCGAGGACGAACCGTCGCTCGGGAAGGCTCTTCGCCGCGGCCACGATCTCGGGGAAGTACCGGTTGAACGGCAGTTCCTTTCGGCTCGAGATGTACACGTCGTTGCCGTCGCGGAAGCAGATGGCCCGGAACCCGTCCCACTTGGGCTCGTATTGCCATCTCGCCCCGGACGGGAGCGCATCGACGTGGCGCGCCTCCATCGGCGCGAGCGGCGGTTGAAACGGAAGGTTCATCGTTGGTCTCTCCGAGCCTATATGCTGAGAAACTCGTGGACGAACAGCAAGCAGGACAGACAGTGTGGCAGGGGCGGATCGGCGAGGCGCCGCTCCGTGTCGACATGCTGCCTTCGGGGCGGATCTTCGCCTCTTGGTCGATCCGCGGGAATGAACGCCGAGCAGTCGTCGACACCATCCAGCAGCTGGAGCAGCGCGTGTTGTTCCAGCTGATGCTGGGAGCAGGGCCGGGTCAGGACGCCGCGGCCCGCGAGGTGGTGGCGGCGGTCCTCCAGGGCCAGCAGGGCCTTCCGGATCCGACCCAGGCGCCCCGCCCGGTCAAGAAGAAGCGGGGTGGCCGTCGCGGCCCACCTCGGTCGCGCCGCCGCCGCTGATCGCCGCCCTCCCCGTCACGTTCTGAAGCCGCTTGAATCCCCTTCGCCGGGCGTTCGATACTGTCGCCCCCAGGCCGGAAGGTGGCGATCATGAAGGTGAGCGCTCCGAACGAAGGCTCGTCCGTCGAGCACGTCCAGGGCCGCATCTCGCCGGACACACGGCTCGGGACGATCCACGCCGGCAGCCGCTACGTCCTCGGGTTCGGGCCTGATTCCTACGGCATCTGGGACGATTTCTCGAAGGGCGCGCCCGTTGAGCATTTCCCTGCCACGGACCAGGGGCGGAATGCAGCGTGGCAGCGCTACGTCGAGCTGGAGCCGGGTGCTCGTGAGGTCCTCGAGGCCGCCCAGGACGCTGCTCGTCCCCAGCTCGAGCAGACGGGCCGGCGGAGGCGGTGGCCCGTCCTCGTGGCGATCCTGGTGGTCGTGGCGGGCGGCATCATCGCGTTGGTCGTGGCCAAGTCCGGCGGGAACGGGGGGAACGGAGGAGCCACGGGCGTCGCCGTCGGCAGGGAAGCCCACATCGACGTGTCGGGAGGCCAGACACTGAGCGAGGACATCCCTCTCGACTCGTTCAAGGCTTCGGGCATCCAGGCGGTGTTCGGCGGCGTGGTCGACGCGAGGTGGAAGGGGCCCACCGCGGAGCTCCACATCGAGTTGCACTCCCCGACAACGGGCCAGGGCAACACGACGCAAATCCCCTTTAGAGTGATCGAGCTCACGCTGACTCCGACGCCCGGGACCACCATCGAGATCTCCTCCAGCCACGGGGAGTGCTCGTTCAACGTCGAGAATCTCCACGACACCGGCTTCTCGGGGACCTTCACCTGCTCGGGGGTGGTCGCGCCGAATTCCACCACGCCCATCGACGTGAAGGGGACGTTCGCAGCGGGGTCCTGATCGACTGGCTGAAGCTGTGGCTATCGCCGGTCGAGCCAGCCGCCGGCGGCGTCGTGGCGATCCGCGACGACCCCGGCCAGGATCGACAACGCGATCTCCTCCGCGCTCCTCGCGCCGATGTCGATGCCCACCGGGGTGCGGATCCGCCCGAGGACCTCGTCACCGAATCCCATCCCGCGCAACTTCTCGATGTGCGGGCCGACGTGCCGGGCGCTGCCCATGACGCCGATGAATCGGGCGGGAGACCGGAGCAAGAGGGCAACCGACTCGGCCACGCCTGGTGCGTCGTGATCGGTGTGGATGGCCGCCGAGTCTTCTGCGATCTTCACCTGTTCCACGCTGGCCACGATTCGGGCACCGGTCCGGTGCTGCGCGGTGACGCGTTCGTTCCGCGGCTCGACCAGCACCGGATCGAAACCGGCCTCACCGGCCCAGTGAAGGAGGTGGACGGCAACCGGGGTGGCCGAGAACACGATGAGCTGAGGGCGGGGGAGCACCGGTTCCAGGAACACCTCGATCGACCCGAGGTCGTGCGTGTAGGTTCGGGTCTGCGGCGAACCCGCGTCCAGGATCGCAGGGGCGTCGGCCACCGCGGAGTCGTCGAACTCCGCGCACCCGAGCGTCCCACCCAACGGGCCATCGCGGCCGAGCAGCATCTTCTGACCGACCCTGCACGGCGGATTCCCCTCCACCTTGATCGCGGTGGCGACGACCACTTCCTCTCCGTGGTGCTCATGAGCGTTCCCGTCCTCCGGCCCGTGGACGGTCTGGCCTGCCAGGAGATCCAACGCATGAGGGAGCGCCGGGAGGATGGCGGAAAGGCTCTCGGTGGCGCCGCGTTCGCTCCCGGGGACGTTCACGATCAGCGTGGATCCACGTGTCCCAGCGATACCCCGCGACAGCGCCGCCAGGGGGGTCGACCCACGCCCAGCGGCACGCATCTCTTCCGCCAGGCCGGGCGCTTCCCGATCGATCACGGCGCGGGTTGCTTCGGGCGTCACGTCCCGAGGACCCAGGCCGGTTCCTCCGGTCGTCACGACGAGGGCAACCGCCTCATCGGCCAGGGTTCGAAGCAGCCCTTCGATCTGGGCGCGCTCATCCGGGACCACGTCCCGGCGCTTCACGTCGAAGCCGGCCCCCTCCAGGAGCTCGGCCACCGCGCGGCCCGAGGCGTCCTCCCGAACCCCCCGGGACACCCCGTCGCTCACCGTCACCACGACGACTCCCCGCCGGCCTGTGCCGTTCACCTGCCTTCGACCCTCCTGGGCTCGGACCCCGCCGGGCGGATGCCCCCTATCGCCCGCTGGGCCTATTCTGGTGGACGACAGCCTCGGTCGCCCGCCGAGGAGTTCCCTGGAGCCACTGAGGAGCCGATGTCCGAGCAGATCGATCCGAGCGAGGTCGCCGACGTCCCCGGCCGGGGGGGGCTGGTCGACACGTACGGCCGGATCGGTGACGACCTGCGGGTATCCGTCACCGACCGCTGCAACTTCCGCTGCACCTACTGCATGCCCGCCGAGGGGCTTCCGTGGCTGCCCAAGAACGAGGTCCTCACGTTCGAGGAGATGACCCGGCTGGTGCGGCTGTTCCTCTCCCTCGGCGTCCGCTCGCTCAAGCTGACGGGCGGCGAGCCGACCGTGCGCGCCGAGCTGCCCAAGCTGGTTCGGATGCTGCGCGATCTCGACCCCGACGTGGACATCTCGATGACCACGAACGGGTTCCTCCTCGACCGCCTGGCCCGGCCGCTGGCGGAGGCCGGGCTCGATCGCGTCACGATCTCGATGGACTCGCTCCTCAGGCACCGGTTCCAGGAGATGACCCGTCGCGACGCCCTGGACAGGGTCATGGAAGGGTTGCGGGCCGCTGAGGAAGCCGGCCTTACCCCGATCAAGCTGAACTGCGTGGTGATCGCCGGGACCAACGAGGGAGAGGTCGTCGACTTCGCC
>VAYC01000178.1 GCA_005885025.1 Actinomycetota bacterium
AGCCACGCTGTGGCCGACCATGACCGTCAGATCGTCCGGGCTGTTCGGCGGGGCCAGATCCTGGCCCGATGCCTGGTAGACGACGAGGCCCACGCCATCGAGCTCGGCGGCGGGACGCCGGTAGACGAACGTGACGCCGGTGGACTTTCCCGACGTCGCGGTCTGCACCGCCACCCGCCGGTATCCGGTCGGGAGGAACGCCGGCCCTTCCAGGGCGAACTTGGCCCGAGCGACGCCCTGTTCGACCACTCCACCGGACCACTGCCGGACTCGCCACGCCACCGGCTGCGGCAAGCCCTTGACGGGGATCGAAGCGGCAGTCTGGAGCAGCCGTGACCGAGGAAGATTCGTCGCTACGAGGAACTCGCCCTTGGCCGAGTGGATCGCCAGGCGGCGAGGCTCGGTCGACGTGGCCGGCAGGTAATACCCGGCTCCCTTGCGGCCGGGGATCTTCACGGTCTCGGGGAAGGGCCCGATGCCGAAGATCGCGGGTTGGTCCCAGCCGTCGACCCGCGTGACGGTAAGCCATGCCAGGCCGCTCGCGTAGGCCAAGACGCTCTGCGTGTAGGGACGGAGCTGTGAGCCGGGGAACCGACCTGCACGGTACAGGCGCAATCCTCCCGTGGCGCAGGGCTGGATCGGACCGGAGCCATGAGGACACCCTGACCCTGGCCCGGAGGGGAGCGGATCGTCCAGGAATCCTTCGTCCACGACTTCCGCCCCCGGCCGCACGGCGAAGGCCTTCGGCGAAGGTGCGGACGTGGAGAGCGAGCGAGCTGTGGCCTCGAACACGGGGTCCTGTGCGCTCTCCGACGGCAGGCCCATCTGCGTGGCCCACAGCGACCGCTCGGGACCGCTTGCCGGAAACACCTTGTACTGCAGCGGGAACCACGTCCCCTTGTCCAGCCACACCACGACCCGGTCCTGGGGAAAGAACGGTCGCCACGATCCAAGGAACGTGAGGTATTGGAACAGCGGCGTGGCGTCCTGGTACGTGAGCTCCACGGCGATCGCGTCGCGGCCGGCGACGCGGTCCTGGCCATCGACCACGACCCTGTCCGAAGCAGCCAATACGGTCATCGGGACGATGATGTCGCTGGGCATGGCCGCCCTCGCGTCGAAGGGCGGGCGGTCCACGATCGAGCGCGTGACGGGACCCTCGGTGGGACACGCGGGCAGGTTCGTCGAGGGACACGGGTCCGGCCCGGAGGCCTCCCAGGTCCTCCCGTCGGTCACCAGCGACAGGTCGTTGCGGGGCCAGCTCCCCGACGGGTAGTGCGTGGTGTCCTTGACCCGGACGCGGAAGGACTCGGGCGCCATGAAGGCGAGGGTGGCGACGAAGCGTCGTTTCGGAACCGCCTTCGTCCAGTTCGATTCGGCGATGTCGAAGGTTGCCTGGTAGCCCTCCAACCCGGAGGCGGCCCGAACGAGGTCGTGGGGGATCTCCGAAGCGAGGGCTTCGGTGTTCACCCTCCCGATCGGGACCAGTCCTCCGGAGGTGAGAACCAAGCCGAGGATGACCCCGGTCGCGGCGCCGACGACGGCAGCCCGCCGCTCGACCAACCAGCTCAACCAACCGCGGACGGGGCTCGCGGGCGGTCCCCAGCCGAGCAGGCGGTCGGCTTCCTCGTCCCGGACCTTCGCCATGATCGCCGGCACCATGTCGGGGACGGGAGGAGCCACTTCGAAACGGGCCAATTCCCGGATTCGCCACGCCCCCGCGTCGAACTGGGTGCAGATGGGGCAGGTTCGTCGATGGTCTTCGGTCTCAGCGGAGAGCGTTGCGCGCTCGTCCATCGCGGTGCTGATCTCGCGCTGGGCGGCGTCACACTTCACCGGCCGCCTCCTCCTCTTCGGACAGCGCCAGCATCAGGGCGGCGCGGGCGCGATGCATCCGACTCTTCACGGTTCCGACCCGCACGCCCAGGATCACCGAGGCCTCCTGGTAGGTATAACCGAGGACCTCGATCACGACGAATGGCTCGCGCAGTGAAACGGGAAGTCGCCGGATGGCGTCGTGGATCCTGGCGCGCTCCTCCGCTCCCGGGGTTGTCGCAGAGCGTTCGGCCTCCCCGGCCGTCTCGGCGTGGTCGGCCACCGGTGTCTCGTGGCGCGTCTTTCGGTAAGCGTCGATCGCGCAGTTGCGCACGATGCGCAGGAGCCAGCTCGTGAACTTGGCCTGCCCACGGTAGGACGCAAGCCCTCGGTAGGCCCGGAGAAACGCATCCTGGGTCACGTCTTGGGCCAGGGCGCGGTTGCGGGTGAGGTGATAGGCGAAGCGCCACACGTCCGCCTGGTAGTCGCGGACAAGCGACTCGAAGGCCCGAAGGTCTCCCGCGCGAGCCCGGCGGATCGTCTCCGGTTCCGGCTCTCGCACGCCCCTCCCCTCGGCCCCCCTCAGCCCTCCCGATTCCCCAGAGGGCAAGCGTAGCCCGGTGCGCCTGGTCCATCGAGGTGAAGGACGGCCTGGGGGCCTCAGCGGTTCTCGGGGCGGCCGGGGGCGAGCGGGTAGAGTCGGGCCGGCATGGACCCCCGGGAAGACGAGAAGCGTGCCGCCGCGCAGGCGGCGGCCATGCTCGTCCCGCAGGGCGCGACGGTGGGCCTTGGGAGCGGCACCACGGTCGCCCACTTCTTGGCGGCACTGGCCCGTCGGAATCTCGAGCTGACATGCGTCGCCACCTCGCCGACCACCGAGGAAAGGGCTCGGACGCTCGGCCTCTCGGTGCAACCGTTCGACCGGCTCGACCGGCTCGACATCGCCGTGGACGGGGCCGACCAGGTCGACTCGGATCTGTGGTTGGTGAAGGGGGGCGGCGCCGCCCACACGAGAGAAAAGGTGGTGGCCGCTTCGGCCGAACGGTTCGTGGTGATCGTCTCCTCGGACAAGGTGGTGGACCGGGTCGGCCCGCCGGTCCCGCTCGAAGTGCTGCGATTCGGGCTTGCGGCCACACTCCGTCGCCTGGGCGAACTGGGAGAGGCGGTCGTGCGGGAGGGCGTGCCGGTCACCGCCGACGGCAACGTCCTCGTCGATTTCCTCGGAAAGGTGGGCGATCCCAACGAGCTCGCTTCCGTCCTGGCCGCCGTGCCGGGAGTGGTGGAACACGGCCTGTTCCCGCCGAGCCTCGTGTCCGAGGTCCTGGTGGGGCTGGCCGATGGTTCGGTGGAGCGGCTACTCCCCGGCTAGATCCAGCTCGGGAACCACATCCGGGCCTTCCACGCGGTGTAGGAGACGGCCCTCCCGGTGAGGACCGGGAAGAAGAATACGAAGACGCCGACAGCGATCCCCACCACCAACCAGGCGACCGGGGCCAGCGCGCGGGCTTGCTCCTCCCCGATCCGGACTTCGGAGAGATCCTTCAAGGCGTACACCAACGCGAGGACCATGAACGGAGTGACGGGCACCATATAGAAGAGGAAGTTCGTGCGGGCTGCGAAGAACCACGGGAAATACTGGACGGAGATCGACACCACCACCAGGCCGGCTCGCCAGTCCCGTTTGCGGATCCACGCGAACACGGCGTAGGGGAGCGTGAACACCGTGCCCCAGAAGATGATGGGGTTCCCCATCCCGAGGATCTCGGCCGGCGACGCGCAGTTCGGACCCTTCATCCTGGTGCACGTGTAGTAGTAGGCGACCGGCCGCTTCATCAGCACCCAGGACCACGCCGGGGAGGCGTAGGGATGCGTGGCCCGGAGGTGGATCGAATATTCGGCCATGCTCTTCTGCAGCCGTGCCCACCCGGCGAGGTCCGCCCCGTGATCAGCGAACCACCTCGCGTAGGAGGCCACGTACACGGCGAGAGGAAGGATCACCAGGAGCAAGAAGATCCCGAACCCCTCGTCCCTGACGGATTCCCAAAGCGGCCTCGTGAACCCCGCCTCCTTCCTTCGAGAGCGCTCCCAGGCCATCGCCAGCACGAGGGCGCCGACCAAGGCCGCACCGCCGGACCACTTGGTGGCCAGCGCCGCCCCGAAGGCCAGGCCGGTGGCCACTCGCCACGGGCGAAAGATGGGCGATGGCGGCCGGTCGGGGGGGAGGTGGAGCAGCAGCGATTCGTCGGCGAGGTCTTCCGTCGCTGGAGGCGGCGGCGTTCGCCGTTCGATCCACCGCCGGTCGAGCACCAGGCAGAGGAACCCGGCGACGACGAACGTCGCGACGAAGATATCGAGCATCGAGATCCTGGACTGCACGAAGTTGAGGTTCTCCGTCGCGAGCAGGAGGCCGGCCACGCCGGCCCACAGAACGCTTCGGAAGACCGCGTAGGCGAGGAAGGCGAGCACGGTGACTGAAAGGGTGCCGGCCACGGCGGAGGCGAACCGCCATCCGAAGGGGCGGTTGCCGAACGCCGCCTCCCCGCCCGCGATGATCCAGCGGCCGAGTGGCGGGTGCACGGTGTCGGTCTGTTCCCCGGGGTTTTCGAGCTTGCACGCCTTGTAGTTGAAGCCCGCGTCGACGCATCCGTCCTTGGCGTAATAGACCTCGTCGAACACGTACTCGTGGGGGGAGGAGAGGTGGTAGAAGCGCAGCCCGCCGGCGATGGCGGTGACAGCCCCGATCACCAGGATCGGGTGAGCGTACCAACGCTTGCGAACGCGATGCCTCTGCACCCGCGACGGCAGGCGAACCGTGAGGTCGTCTTCGTATTCG
>VAYC01000179.1 GCA_005885025.1 Actinomycetota bacterium
CCTCACACCGCGCGATGTGTTCCTCGGGGTGTTCGGGAAGCGCGACGACCCCTCGTCGGGCGGGCGACAGATGCCGGCTCACTGGAGTTCCAGGCGGCTCGGCATCGTCACCGGCTCTTCCCCCATCGCCACCCAGATCCCGCACGCAGCGGGCATCGCCTACGCCATCCAGTACCGGACTGAGGACGCCGTGGTTGGGTGCTGGTTCGGGGACGGGGCCACCAGCGAGGGCGACTGGCACGAGGGATTGAACTTCTCGGGCATCTACAAGCTCCCCATCGTCTGGTACTGCGAGAACAACAAGTACGCCATCAGCGTGCCGCTCTCCAAGCAGATGGCCGTGAAGGACGTCGCCGACCGGGCCTCCGCCTACGGGTTCGAAGGCGTCGTGGTCGACGGGAACGACGTCCTGGCCTGCTACGAGGCTTCGCGAAATGCCGTGGACAAGGCCCGGGAGGGCGGCGGGCCCACGCTCGTGGAGTACAAGACCTACCGATTCCACCCGCACACTTCCGACGACGATGACCGGACGTATCGAAGCCGCGAGGAAGTGGAGGAAGCCAAGCGCAACGACCCGATCCTCTTGTTCGGGAACTATCTGAAGGAGTCTCACCTCATCGACGACCCGGGGATCGAGCGCCTCCGGGCGGAGATCAAAGAGCAGATCGACGCGGAGGTTGACAACGCCTGGAACGCCCCCGATCCCATGCCCCAGGACGCGCTGCTCCACGTCTTCGCCGGCGCGCGGGACGGCCAGCCCCCCGTGGGGACCACCACCGGTGGCAGGGGGACGGGCGAGGCGCCCGGAGATGCCGCGATACTGGAGACGACCGGGGAGGCCAGTCCGGCCCGGGAGCCTGCGGCCGACAAGGGCCGGACATGACCGAGAAGAACCTCATCCAGACCATCCACGACACCTTGTGGGACCTCATGAAATCGGACGACCGGATCCTGGTCCTCGGCGAAGACGTCGGGGCGCGGGGCGGCGTGTTCCGCGCCACGGCCGGCTTCCTTGACGAGTTCGGCGAGCGCCGAGTAATCGACACGCCCTTGGCCGAGTCATCGATCGTCGGGGTGGCTATCGGGATGTCGATGCACGGGCTCCTCCCCGTCGCGGAGATCCAGTTCGCCGACTTCATCCATCCGGCGTTCGACCAGCTCGTGTCGGAGGCCGCGCGTATCCGGTACCGATCCGCCGGGGACTGGAACTGTCCGATGGTGGTGAGGGCGCCGTACGGGGGCGGGGTGCATGGCGCCCTGTACCACTCGCAGAGCATCGAGGCGTTCTACGGCCATGTCCCCGGACTCAAGGTCGTGCTGCCGGCCACGCCCTACGACGTCAAGGGCATGCTCATCGCGTCGGTGAACGATCCCGACCCCGTCCTGTTCCTCGAGCACAAGAAGACATACCGGCTGATCAAGGGCGACGTGCCCGACGAGCCGTACGAGGTCCCCATCGGCAAGGCCGACGTCAAGCGGGAGGGCGACGACCTGAGCGTGATCGCGTATGGGCTCATGCTCCATCTCGCGCTGGAGGCTGCGGGCCGGCTCCAGGAGGAGGAAGGATTCTCAGCGGAGGTCGTCGACGTGCGGACCATCGCCCCGCTCGACAAGCAGACCATCCTCGACTCGGTTCGCAAGACGTCCAAGGCCATGGTGCTGTACGAGGACAACCGGACCTTCGGTGCCGGCGCCGAGATCTCAGCGACGATCGCCGAAGAGCTCATGCTCGAGCTGGACGCCCCCGTGTTGCGGCTGGGCGGACCAGACGTCCCCGCCATGCCGTTCTCCACCCCGATGGAGCACTTCTTCATGCCCGACGCGGAAAAGGTCTACGAGCACATGAAAGAGCTGGCCAAGTTCTGACTTTCGCGATCAGGCGGCGACGATCGTCCAGGACCTCCTAAACTGAGCCGATGCCCACCCGCGATCACAACCCGCGTCGGCGTCGTCTGTATCTGCCGGTCGTCCAGACGAACGGCCGTGACAGCGCGGAACATGTCAGCGGTTACGAGGCGCACTCCGTGGGCTGCGCGCAGACCGCCAGGCCGGCCCGGCGGCCCGAGTGGTTGAAGGTCAAGATCCAGACGGGCCCCAACTACTCGGACCTGAAACGAATCATGCGAGGCCTCGACCTCCACACCGTCTGCGAGGAGGCGGGCTGTCCCAACATCTACGAGTGCTGGGAGGAGCGAGAGGCGACCTTCCTCATTCTCGGCGACAAGTGCACACGTCGTTGCGGGTTCTGTGACGTGATGACGGCGAAGCCAGAGCCGGTGGAGGCGGACGAACCCCAGCGCGTGGCCCGAGCCGTCCAGGCGATGGGCCTCCGGTACGTGGTCCTGACCTCGGTGGCCCGCGACGACCTGCCGGACGGCGGGGCCAGCGGCTGGGCGGCCTGCATCCGCGCCATTCGCGCAGCGGTCCCCGGCTGCGGCGTCGAGGTGCTCCCACCCGACTTCAGGGGCGACGAACGGGCCATCGCCACCGTGTTGGAGTCAGAGCCAGATGTCTTCGCCCACAACCTCGAGACCGTCCGCAGGTTGCACGCCCGGATCCGCCCGGCTTTCGACTACGACCGATCACTCGAGGTGCTCGGCACCGTCAAGCGGCTCCGCCCGAGCCAGGTGACCAAGTCGAACCTCATTCTGGGGATGGGCGAGCGCCCCGAGGAGGTCGAGGAGGCCATGAAGGACATCGCCGCGACCGGCTGCGACCTGCTGACGATGGGCCAGTACCTCCAGCCCACGTCGTTCCACCTCCCGGTCGGCCGGTGGGTGCCGCCGGAGGAGTTCGAACGCTACGCCGCGCTTGGCCCGGAGATGGGTTTCGCGCACGTGGAAGCCGGCCCGTTGGTCCGCTCCTCCTACCACGCGGGAAAGCAGCTGGCTCGCGCGCTCGCCTCGACCTAAGCCATCCTCAGCCGAGCTCGTTGATCAGCTGCTCGAGCTGCCCCGAGCGCACTCTTCCCAGGACCCTGAAGCGGAGCTGGCCGTTCCCGTCGGCGATCACCGTGGTGGGGATGCCCTGGATCGCGAAGCTCCGCGCGATCGACGAGTGATCGTCGACGAGCACAGGGTAGGTCACGCCGAACTGTTGGAGGTATGCCCGGGCCGCGGCTTGGTCACCGGGCCAGGCCGGGACACCCCCAACGAACATGACGCCGACGAAGGACACACCCTTGCTTCGAAGCGACGCCCAGTCCGCCTGGAGGACGGGCTGTTCCTGCCGGCACGGCGGGCAGTCGTAGTTCCAAAAGTTCACCACGACGATCTTCCCCGTGTAGTCGGCCGAGCCGAACGATTCCCCCAACAGCGTCGTCCCGGAGACAGCGGGCATCCGCCCCGAAAGGCGAATGAAGAACGGGCTCGCCTTCCCAGAGGAACAGGCCGCGAGCAAACACCCGACAAGGGTCGTGACGGCGATGGCTCGGCGATGCACCACGCGAGACTAGCGAGAAGGGAGGTTGGAGGGGCCGGCCTGTAAGCCGGATTCTGTTCCCGGCGATCCGGTCGAGCCGGCGCCGGGTGGCGACCATCCCTCTGGGGACCGCGTCGCCGCGGTCCTCGTGCAGCCTACCCGGGAGCATCGGGCGGGCCACCCGCTCCCTGCTTGGCCTTGCTCCGGGTGGGGTTTGCCGAGCCGGCCGGTCACCCGGCCGCTGGTGAGCTCTTACCTCACCGTTTCACCCTTGCCGGCACCTCGGCGGCGAGCCGTCTGCGGCGTCGGCGGTCTGTTTCTGTGGCACTTTCCGCGGGTCACCCCGCCTGGGCGTTACCCAGCACCCTGCCCTGTGGAGTCCGGACTTTCCTCGACGTAGGCTTGGCCCGCGCCGCGGCCGCCCGGCCGACTCCTCCAACCACACGAGTATAGATCGGGGTTCGGTGACTTCCGCGGCGTCAACCGCTTCGAGCCCGCGACCTGTTCCGGAAGTTCAGAGCCAGGGACACCGTCCCCGCGGCCAGCGCCACCAGGCCGCCCACGATCACCAGGGTACCGAGGGGGAAACCGCCGCCCGCCGGTGGGGACGCGTTGCCGGCCCCCCCTGCCGCGGCTTGGGGGGGCAAACCGGCGGCAGGAGAGGACGAGGCGGCGCCCGAGGCGGTACCGGAGGGACCGGCCCCAGGCGAGGATCCCGGGCTTGCAGCGGCAGCGGCTGCAACCGCCGCGGCCGCCGGCTTGGTCCCGGGAGCGCTGACGATGAGTGTCCCGGTCATGCCCAGGGACTGATGGAAGGTACACACGAACGGATAGCTGCCGGGATTCAGCTTGATCGTGATGCTCTGGCTCTGCCCGGCATTGTTCACGACGTCGATGCCCTTGCTCGAGATAGTGAACGTATGGGGAGAGGTGGGCGAGACGTTGGAGATCGTCAGCCGGTCGCCGGTGTGAGTCGTGACCACCCTCGGGGTGAAGAAGAAGTCGGACTGCTTGACGCTGCCATGGCCGGGGGGCGGGGGGGGCGGCGGGGTTGTCGAGGTCGGCGTCNNNGTGGGAGTGGGGCTGTGCGTCGGCGATGAGCTCGGAGAGGGACTCGGGGAAGGGCTCGGCGAAGGAGATGGACTGGGGGAAGGGCTCGGTGATGGAGACGAGGACGGCGAAGGGGACGGTGATGAGCTCGGGGAGGGGCTGGGACTCTCAGACGGTGAAGGAGATGGGCTGGGCGACGGGGAAGGAGAAGGCGACGAGCTCGGGGATGGACTGGGGCTGGGAGACGGGGAACTGTTCACCACCAGCGTTCCCTTCATGCCCAGACTCACATGGAAGGTGCAGATGAAGTCGTACGAACCCGGAGAGAGGTTGATCGTGATGCTCTGGGTCTGACCGGGGTTGTTGACGACATCGATCCCCTGGTCCGAGATGGTGAACGTGTGCGGCGAGGTCTTCGAGACATTCGCGATCGTGAGCGTGTCGCCCCCGTCAACCGTCACGGTGGTGGGGTCGAAGAAGAAATCCTTCTGGTCGACGGTGACCGTCGCAGCCTGGCCAGTTCCCGGGCCCAGGATTCCCCCCGTGACCAGGGCGCCCATCGTGATCAGCGCCATCACCGAAGGCACCCAGAATTGCCGAGCCGGCTTCATTCCCCCCCTTCCGTTCGAGCGGAGCCCGTTGGGAACGGGCCAGGGTACTACGAGCGGCGGACCGGTCCAGTTTGGGCTTTCCCCGCCGGCTCAGTCGAAGAGCTCGGGCGCGGGCCCGGGGTGGCGGTATCGGCGGCCGGGACCCGCCAGCCACTCATCGACGCCGCGGTTCGCCAGTCGATCGGCCGCGCGGTTCAGCTCTCTGGGGACGTGTTCGAAGCTGACCGACTGGAACGCGCCGAGGAGTGCCCGAACCTCCTCGTGGAGGCGAATGAGCGTGGGGTTCTTCACCCGCCACCGGCCCGACAGCTGCTCGATCAGGAGGCGGCTGTCCGAACGCAGCAGCACTTTCTTCGCGCCCAGCTCGGCGGCTCGCCGCAATCCCTCGATGGCCGCCTTGTACTCGGCAACGTTGTTGGTCGCCACGCCGATCCCTTCGGCCACCTCGGTCAGCGCGCGTCGGTCCGGACCCTCCACCACCACTCCGATACCGGCCGGCCCCGGGTTCCCTCGAGCGGCCCCGTCGCAGTAGACGGTCAGAACACCAGGATCCTTCGGCAGTACTCGCACCTCCGTACGCCCTCGACCCTCTTGAGGCGGTCGATGTACATGGGAGAGAGCTTCTGGTGGCAGGCCTGGCACACCCCATCGACCAGGGCGGCGGCCCCGATCCCTTTCTTCTGCCGGCGCAGATCTTCGTAAAGTTCGAGAAGGTCAGGATCGAAGGCCTGGACGAGGGCCGTTCGCTCGGCACGGCGCTCGCCGAGGGCACGCTCCAACTCGACCAGCTCTCGGGCCGAACCCTCCTCCAGATTGGCCAGGCGTTGCCGGGCTTCTGCTTCTTCCGCCTCCAACGGCCCCAGCCTGCCGTGAAGCTGCTCTCCACGCTCCATCTGCTCGAGCACGAGATCCTCGGCGTGGGACTTCCTGGCCTCGAGATTGCGGACCTCGGCCTCGATCGCCTGGAGCTCCTTGGGGTTGGCGACGCTTCCGTCGAGCATCCGGCGGCGCTCGGCCTGGATCTTCCGTTCCATCGAGTCGATGTCTCCTTCCAGCCGGCGCTGCTCCCGACCCAGCGAATCCATGGCCAGCCGGAGCTCGCCGAGGCGCGCCTCGGCTTGCCCGAGCGCGGCCCGGATCGACCGAAGCTCTTCTCCCCCCTCCAGCTCTCGGAGCCTGGCCGTGAGCCGATCGATCGAGAGGTCCACCTCCTGGAGCTGGAGGACGCGGTCCAGCCCTCGAACACTCCCTTCGGGAGCGAGCGCCTGCTCTTCCGCGTCCACGGTGGGATAGCTTCGCACACGAGACATGCCGGGCGAGCCACCCACCAAGACAGTCCTGGTGGCCGCAAGCCCCGTGTGCCAGGATTCGAGACGGGAGGTGAGGGGGATGTCGAACGGTTCCTATCCGGTTCGCGTCGATCTACGCGCTCCGAACCAAGTAGCGAACTGGCGGCCGCTGGTCCACTGGTTGCTGGTGATCCCGCACCTCCTGGTCGTCTACGGCCTCCCTCCGCCACCCCCGCCTTCCGGATAGTCCTCGGGCGAGAGGGACGCTCCAATCCGATGGAGGCCCGGCGCTTTCCCTCGGCCTGCGTGGCCTCGCCTCATCACCTCGCGACGGCAGCGGGGTTGGCCGTCCTGGCTTCCGGCGGCAACGCACTCGACGCGGCCGTCGCCACGAACCTCATGCTCGGCGTGGTCACGCCCTACCTCTGTGGGTACGGAGGGGACCTCTTCGCGCTGATCTGGAACGACGGCCTGCACGCCTACAACGGGTCCGGACGCGCTCCGGCCGCTGCCACCGTCGACGCGGTTCGGGACGCGGCCGGTTCGAGTCGCATGCCGACGCGCGGTCCGCTCGCCGTCACCGTACCGGGCGCCGTCGAGGCCTGGTTCGCCCTGTTGGAACGATTCGGGACGCGAACGTTCGCCACGTTGGCCGAGGGGGCCCTTCGCTTCGCGAGGGAGGGGTTCCCTTTGAGCAGGCAGGGAGCCGAACGGATCGCGCAGGCCAGGGACAGACTTGCGGGATCCGCCCAGTGGCGGGCCGTGTACGACTCTGCGTCCACCGGCAGGCGGCTGATCCAATCCGACCTCGCCAGGACCATCGAAGCGCTCCGGGCCGAGGGCCCCGCCGTCTACTATCGCGGGCCGATCGCCGAGGCCATCGCCTCCCACATTCGCGCTCTGGGCGGACTCATCTCCCCTGACGACCTCGCTCAGCACCGGGGGGACTGGGTCCAGCCCGTAACCACGACCTACCGCGATGTCGACATCCTCGAGCTGCCCCCGAACACGCAAGGGGTGGCCGTGCTGGAGGCCCTCAACATCGTGCAGGCCATGGGCCGGCTGCCCGCGGACGGCACCGACCGGCAGCACGTCCTGATCGAGGCCATCAAGTGGGCCCTGACCGACCTGAACGGATTCGTCACCGACCCCGACTTCATGCGCGTCCCCGCGGAGCGGCTCTCCTCCACGGCGTGGGCGAAGGACCGGGCGAAACGGATCGATCGCGCGGCCGCTTCCGACCCGGTCCCCGGCCCGGCCGCGGCCGGGGGAACCGCATACCTGTGCGCAGCCGATGGACGCGGCATGTGCGTCAGCCTCATCCAGTCGAACTACATGGGGTTCGGCTCGGGCGTCACCGTGCCGGGGTGGGGCATCAACCTCCAGAACCGGGGAGCGATGTTCTCTCTCGATCCCTCCCACGCCAATGCGATTGCCCCGCGAAAGAGGACCCTCCACACCCTGATCCCGGCCATGGCCCTCCGGGGAGGCAGGCCATGGCTGACATTCGGGACGATGGGCGGCATCGGCCAGGCCCAGACCCACCTGCAGCTTCTCGCTCGGATCGTCGACGATGGCAACGACATCCAGCGGGCCATCGACGCGCCGCGGTGGTTCGTTTCACCTGAGGACTGGTCGGTGACGGCGGAGTCGCGGTTCGAACCCTCCGTCGTCTAGGAACTACAGCGCCGAGGCCACCGCGTCCAGCTCACCCAGGGATATGACTCGCTGATGGGCCACGCCCACGCCATCGAGGTGATCGAGGGCGGCTACGCCGGCGCAACCGACCCCCGGACGGAAGGCGCGGTGCTGGGCCTGTGACAGGGGCGCGCTAGGCTCGGGGGCAAATCACCGCTTGCCGATCAGGCCCCGGCGGTGAATCATCGGCCTGTGGAGCCGATCCGGCTCCAAGGGGGAGGCCGCCGTGATCAGCGCGTACATCCTCATCCAGACCCACGTCGGTGGGCCGGCTCGGGTGGCCCACGACATCGCCGGCATGCCGGGAGTCCGGTCGGCCGAGGCGGTGACCGGCCCCTACGACGTGATCGTCCTGGCGGAAGCCAACGACCTCGACGAGCTGGCCAAGCTCGTCGTGCGACGGATCCAGGAGGTCGAGGGCGTTACGCGAACATTGACGTGCCCCGTGGTGCACCTCTAGCGAGGGTGCAGGATGCCGCAGCACTCTCTTCGGCCATGATGAGGAGGAACAACGGAAGAGTCGCTCCGGTGAAGGTTGCAAGGAAGCGGGCGAGATGGTGCATCGTCATGGCCATCGCCGTACTGGTGCTGGCCGCTTCCAGTTCGATGCCGGCAGGGGCTAGGCAGGGCTCGCCATTTCGCCGGACGGGCACCGGCCGCGACGGGATCCCGCGGTTCGGGCCGGCGGAGGTCTCTCTCGCAGAGGGTCGTGCACATCCCCTGCCATCCGCTCCCGCAGCGGTGCGAACCACCACCGTCGACAGGACACCGTGGACGGGGTACGAGAACGCTGTCTACGCCTCCGACGACAACACGGTCTTCGTGGCATACAAGCGCTTTACGGAGGATCCCTCGGGCGGCGGATACAACCCCGCCGAGCTTCGGGTCGCGAAGAGCGTCGACGGCGGTGTCACGTGGACGGTTCAGGTCGTCGATCCAGACGCGATCGAACAAGGAGACACCATCGATGGGAGCGTCTCCATCGACGGCGACCACGGTTCAACGGTCTACGTCGCCTATCACGTGAGGGCGAGCGGGCTGTTCTCCGACATGAAGCTGAGGGTGGCGAAGAGCACGGACGGCGGATCCACGTGGACGATTCATTCCGTCGCCGACGGATACGCCGGAGACTACAACTCGATCCGGGTCCTGGACTCGAACGTGGCGGTGATCAGCGCGCACGCCGCAGGCGCCGACGAGGGCGTCCACACGTACATCACGAGGGACGGAGGCGCCACATGGACCGATTCCCTCGTCGAAGGCGGGCTCGGCGACGGGATCTACACGTCGGTCGGGGCCATCAACCTCACTACCGTCTTCGTCGGTTGGTACAACTCGCTGTACCCGGACCACACCGACCTGAACGCCGGTCGTCGGGTCCGTGGCGGCTGGAGGACGATGACGGTCGACGGTGTACCGGGCGACAACGACCTCACCGGCCTGGGCGCATCCACGTGGGTTGCCTCCGGCCCCACGGTGTGGATCGCCTACGAAGCGGACACCAGTCAAGGGGCATTCGTTCGGGTGGCGAAGTTCGTAGCGGGGACGCCGGGTTGGACGATCGTCCCCGTCGAGCAGGGCGGAACGATCGGTTGGAACACCGCGGTTCACTCCGTGGGCACGTCCGACCTCTACGTGAGTTACTGGAAGGTGGAGGGGACGAAGGGTGAGCCGATGCTCGCCTCGAGCTCCGACGGCGGCGCCACCTGGTCGCCGTTTGCCATCCCGGACCTGCGCTACGCGCAGCCCTACCTGGACAGCACGAGCCCATCGGTCGCGGTCCAGTATGAGAGCTACCAGACCACCGATCAGCTCGGGCACAACCCGGTGTTGCGCGTGGCTCGGATCGAGCGCTAGGTCCTGTCAGGCCCTCCTCGCAGCCCGCTGGCACGTCGTGCACAGGCCGAAGATGTCGGCCTGGTGCCCGGTTGTCGTGAACCCGCGACGCCTGGCGACGCCCGAAGCCCACTCTTCGACCTCGCACGAGGGGATCTCCACGACCTGACCGCACGCCTCGCAGATGAGGTGGTGGTGGTGCCCGGGTTCGCAGAGCCGGTATGCCACCTCTCCTTCTCCCGCGGGAAACGTTCGCAGGATGCCGGCCTCCGTGAGCGCCCCGAGAGTCCGGTAGATGGTGGCGAGGCCGGGGCTTCCTCGCGCCCCCCGCAACCGCGCGTAGAGATCCTGGGCGGTGACCGGCCGGCGCTCGGTGGCCACGGCCCGCAGGATGGCCATGCGCTGCCGGGTGGGGCGGAGCCCGGCGGCGTCGATCAGCGTCCCCTCCGCCTTCATGCGGCGACCCTCCTCGGGTGCCGGCGGAACGCACGGCGTCCGAAGACCATGGAGAGCCCGAAGAACCCCAGCGCAGTGAGGACGATGGTTCCTCCGGGGGCGATGTGACCCTGCCACAGCGCGATGAGCAGGCCAACCATCGACGAAATCACTCCCAACGCCATCGCCGTGAGCATCGACCCGCGGAACGAGTGCGCGATCCTGGACCCTGCGGCCACCGGCACGACCAGCAGCGCAGCGATGAGCAACAGCCCGACGGCCCTCATGCCGGCAACGACCAGGAGCGACGTCATCGCCACGGAGACGACGTTCAGGACCTCCACCGGAAGCCCCGAGGCTCGGGCCGTCTCCTCGTCCAGGGCCACGGCCAGCAGCTCCTTGTACACGAGCCCGACCGCCACGAG
>VAYC01000180.1 GCA_005885025.1 Actinomycetota bacterium
CCGCATCGGCCATCTCGGCAACTACGACCGGTTCGACATCATCCGCTGCCTGGCAGCGCTCGAGCTGACCCTCGAAGAGATGGGCTATCCGGTGAAGCGGGGCTCGGCGGTCGCCGCGGCCGAAGAAGTGTTCGGCAGGTCCCCGGCGAAGGCGACGCGCGCCGAGTAGGCCCGCATACGTGTCCGGCGACGCCCCGCGCATCCTGGTTACGGAGCCGCTCGCCGAGAGCGGGCTGGAGCTCCTCCGGAAGGAGTTCGACGTCGACGTGCGTCCCGAGTTGGCGCAGGAGGGGCTGGCCGACGCCATCCCTCCGTACGCCGCGCTGATCGTGCGGTCGCAGACGAAGGTCACCGCCGACGTTTTGGAGCGAGCCGAGTCCCTTCGGGTGATCGGGCGGGCCGGGATCGGCCTGGACAACGTGGACGTCGAAACGGCAACGCGCCGCGGCATCACGGTGGTAAACGCTCCCCAGTCGAACATCATCTCGGCGGCGGAGCACACCATCGGCCTTCTGCTGGCCCAGGCCCGCAACATCCCGCAGGCTCACTCCAGCATGAAGGCGGGGAAGTGGGAGCGGGAACGCTTCCAAGGTGTCGAGCTGCACGGGAAGACGCTGGGCGTGATCGGCCTCGGCCGGGTCGGAACCATGGTGGCTCAGCGGGCCCAGGCCTTCGGCATGCGGCTCGTGGCGTTCGACCCGTACGTGTCCAAGGAGCGGGCCAGGGCGCTCGGCGTCGAACTGATGCCGAACCTGGAGGCCGTCCTGGTCCAGGCCGACTTCGTCACGATCCACCTGCCCCGCACGCTCGAGACGGAGAGTCTCATCGGCGAACGTGAGATCGCCTTGATGAAGGACGGAGCCCGCATCGTGAACACATCGCGAGGGGGGATCGTCGACGAGCGAGCCCTGGTCAACGCGCTGCGTGACGGGAAGCTCGGGGGAGCGGCCCTCGACGTATTCGCGGAGGAGCCGGTCCCGCCGGCGCATCCGTTGCTCGTCTACGAGAGCGTGGTGGCCACACCCCATCTGGGCGCGGCCACGGCGGAGGCCCAGGACAAGGCGGGGGCGACGATCGCCGAGATGGTCCTGCTGGCGCTGCGCGGTGAGTTCGTACCGTACGCCGTGAACGTGCCGGCCGCCGGCGAGGTCGCCGAGCAGGTCCGGCCGTTCCTGTCGCTCGCCGAGCAGCTTGGGGCCGTGTTGACAGGGCTGGCCGAGGCGCCGGTCCGCTCGCTGGAGGCCGAATACCTCGGCCACCTCGCCGAGCACGACACGCGGGTGCTGACGCTGGCCGCGCTGAAAGGAGCGCTGTCCCGCGTGGTCCATGAGCCCGTGTCGTTCGTGAACGCCGCCATGATCGCGCGGGAGCGCGGGATCGGGGTCTCCGAGCGCAAGTCCTCGGAGTCGCGCGACTACGTCAACCTGATGTCGCTGCGCGCGGAGACCGAGACGGGCGAGGTGGGCGTTTCCGGAACGCTGGTCGGCATCCGAGGTGGGGAGCGGCTGGTCCGCGTGTACGACTTCGACGTGGACATGGCCCCTGCCCGGTACATGGCGTTCTTCCTGTACGAGGACCGAGCCGGAGTGATCGGGACGGTCGGAACCATCCTCGGGAACGCCGGCATCAACATCGCGAGCATGGAGGTCGGTCGCAAGGAGGCCGGCGGACTGGCCCTCATGGGCCTCACCGTGGACAGTCCCATCCCGCCTGAGGTTCTCGCCGGCATCGAGCGGGAGATCGGCGCCGAACGAGCCCGATCGATCGTCGTTCCTTCCTGAGTCTCCCCTTCCTGCCTTCGTGTCGGGCGGCTCCTTGCGCCGGTATCCTGGGGGGAGAACGAGCCGTGCGGCTGCCCCAGCCGCCGTCGCTGCCTCGACGATCGAAGGAGGACGCGGTGCCGATTCAGCCGGTCGACAAGATCTGGATGGACGGGAAGCTGGTGGACTGGGAAGACGCTACGGTGCACGTGTTGACGCATGCACTGCACTACGGCAGCGGCGTCTTCGAGGGCGTTCGTGCCTACGAGACCAAGCGAGGGGCGGCCGTGTTCCGCCTCCAGGACCACATCCGGCGGCTGTTCCGTTCGGCCCACGTCTATCAGATGGCCATCCCGTTCTCCCAGGACGAACTGTGCCAGGCGGTGAAGGACACGGTTCGTGAGAACGGCCTGAGGGCCTGCTATATCCGGCCGCTGGTGTATCGAGGCTACGGCGAGATGGGACTGAATCCGCTGCCGGCGCCCGTCAACGTGACGGTGGCGGTATGGCCGTGGGGCACCTACCTCGGCGAGGAATCGCTCGAGACCGGCGTGCGGGCCAAGATCTCCTCGTGGAAGCGCAGTGACCACAACATCCTTCCGCCGGGGGCGAAGGCCACGGGCCAGTACATCAACTCCGGTCTGGCCAAGGTAGAGGCCCTCAACGCCGGTTACGACGAAGGAGTCATGCTCAACATGGCCGGCCACGTCACCGACGGACCAGGGGAGAACATCTTCATCGTCAAAGACGGCGTCCTCTACACACCGCCGTTTTCGGCCGGATGCCTGGACGGCATCACCAGGGACTCGATCATCGCGATCGCCGGTGACCTCGGCTACACGGTCATGGAGCGGAACCTCTCGCGGTTCGACCTCTACACGGCGGAGGAGGCGTTCTACACGGGGACGGCTGCCGAAGTCGTCCCGATCCGCGCGATCGACGACCGTGCGGTGGGTTCGAACGGCCGGGGGCCCATCACCAAGGAGCTGCAGCAGACGTTCTTCGGCGCCGCCCGCGGGGACGACCCGAAGTACGAGCACTGGCTCGCCTACGTGCAGGAATAAGCGGCGTCTGCCCTGCCGCGGCTTCGAATGACGCGCTTCTGGCCAAGCGGGTAGCCTCGTCTGTGATGAAACTCGTGAGGTTCCGCCACGGTAGCCGCATCGCCACGGGAGCGGTGCAGGGCGATTACCTCCGGCCGCTCGCCGGCACGTTCTTCGAGAACCCCGTCCCTACCGGCGAGGAGATCCCGCTGGCTGACGTCCGGCTGCTGGCCCCCGTGTTGCCATCGAAGGTCGTGGCCGTGGGGCGAAACTACGCCGAGCACGCTCAAGAGATGGGCGGAGACGTCCCCGAGGAGCCCGTCCTCTTCCTGAAGCCCTCCACCTCCGTCATCGGGCCGGGCGATCCGATCCCGTATCCGCCGATCTCCTCGCGGGTGGACCACGAGGGCGAGCTGGCCGTCGTGGTGGGCCGGCTGGCCCGAAGGGTTCCGGCCGAGGAGGCCGGCCGATTCATCCTGGGCTTCACTTGCGGGAACGACGTCACGGCCCGCGACCTCCAGGCGAAGGACGGGCAGTGGACCCGGGGCAAGGGGTTCGACGGCTTCTGCCCACTGGGCCCGTGGATCGAGACGGAGCTCGACCCTTCGGACCTCGCCATCGAGTGCCGCGTGAACGGGGATCCTCGGCAGACCGCCCGCACGTCCCAGCTGGCCTTCGGTCCGAACGCGCTGGTCGAGTTCATCTCCGCGGTGATGACGTTGCTTCCCGGCGACGTCATCCTGACCGGGACGCCCGCCGGTGTCGGCCCGCTCCAGATCGGGGACAAGGTGGAGGTCGAGATCGAAGGGATCGGCGTGCTCCAGAACGAAGTGGTTCCGAGTGCCTGAGCGCGCGGTGCGCTGCCGCTTCGCGCCGGCTCCTACGGGCTATCTGCACGTGGGCGGCGCCAGGACCGCCCTCTTCAACTGGCTGTTCGCCCGGCACCACGGAGGCAACTTCATCCTCCGCGTCGAGGACACCGACGAGAAACGGTCCACCGAGGAAGCGATCGGGTTTCTCATTGGATCCCTGAAGTGGTTGGGGATCGAGTGGGACGAGGGACCGGACGTCGGCGGCCCCTTCGGCCCCTACCGGCAGACCGAACGGCTGAACCACTACGAGGACGTCGTCGAGCGGCTCCTGGGCGAGGAGCGCGCGTACTTCTGCTACTGCACGCCCGAGGAGCTCGAGGACCGGCGGCGAGCGGCGCTCAAGCGCGGACAGACGCCCGGATACGACGGCCGGTGTCGCCACCTTACGCCGACGGAACGACGGGCGTTCGAGGTCGAGGGCCGCCCCCGCGCCGTGCGGTTCGCCATGCCCGGCGTCGACATCATCGTCCGCGATCTGATCCGGGGCGAAGCCCACTTCCCCGCCAGTGACCTCGGTGACTTCGTGATCATGCGAAGCGACGGGACGCCAACCTATCTGCTGGCCGCGGCGGTCGACGACGTGCTCATGGAGATGACCCACGTCATCCGAGGCGAGGATCTCCTGCCATCGACCCCTCGGCAGCTCGAGATCATCCGGGCCATGGGTGCGGAGCCGCCCGCCTACGCCCACCTGCCGCTGATCGTCGGCCCGGACCGCCAGCCCCTGTCGAAGCGCCACGGGTCGGTGGCAGTGGAGTGGTTCCGCGAGGAGGGCTACCTCCCGGAGGCGCTGGTGAACTACCTGGCGCTGCTTGGATACCACGACCTTCTTCGACCGCGAGGAGCTGGTGGACAGATTCGACCTCGATCGCGTGTCCCATAACTCGGCGGCATTCGATGCCGAGAAGCTTCGATGGATGAACGGCCACTACATCCGTGAATCCCCGGACGTCCGCTTGGTCGAGCTCCTGACCGAGGCGCTGTCCCGCGCGGGTGTGCGGGCCGATCCCAAGGTCGTGGCAACTGCCATCCCGCTGGTGAAGACCCGCATGCACACGATCAAGGAAGGCGTCGACTACCTGCGCTTCCTGTTCGTCGACGAGGTCGAGCCCGACGAGAAGGCCAGGAAGCTGCTGGGACCCGAGCGGGCCGAATATCTCCGCGAAGCAGCGGCGCGGCTGGAGGCGCTCGAGGAATGGAAAGCCGACGAGATCCGAGCGGTTCTCGACGGGTTGAAGAAGGAACGGGAGCTGTCGAACAACCAGGCGTTTCAGCCCGTTCGGGCGGCGGTCACCGGCGCCACCGTCTCACCGTCCACTGTTCGAGTCGATGGAGCTCCTGGGCCCGGCCCGAACCTTGGCCCGGCTCCGCGCGGCGGCGGCCCGGGGAGAGAGCTCGGCTCGCTAGCGCTCGAGCTTCGTCAGTTCGGCGATCCGAGGCGGCACCGGGACGGGTAACGGGATCTCGGCCAGGCGCACCACTCCCAGGCGATCCAGGATGACTTGGGCCTCGCGGCGGTGCGCCTCCTCGGCCTCACGCTCGCCCTCGAGCTGAGCCAGGCCAGCCAGGGTCACGAGGGTCTGTCCGGCTTCGTACTCCGCGTTGACCGAGCGGGCGAGTCGAAGGCTTTCCTCCAGCGCGCCCCGCGCCCCGCCGAGGTCCTCGGACATCAGGGCGCACCCGCGCAGGCGATACAGCATGGCGCGCAGCACCGCCAACCCGCCCAGGTCCTCGACGTCCAGAAGGGTTCGGTCCACGATATCGATGGCCTCGGATGACTGTCCGGCGAGCAGGAGGGCCTCCGCCATCCTCGCCTGAGTCTCCAGCGCCTCGGCTTCGGCCTGCTTCGAGATGAACCCCCCCAGGGCTTCCACGTACAGTCGCATGGCTTCCTCGCTGTTGCCGGAGCGAGCCGCGATCCGTCCCAGGTTGCTGACCCCGGCTGCGGCCCACCGGTAGCCCGCCGCCTTCCACACGCTGAGCGCTTCCCGGAACATCGTCGCGGCTTCCTCCAGGTGGCCCTGGTCCGAGAGGATCTCGGCGATGTTGTTCACTCCGTGCATGGCGTTCACGGCGTCGCCCGTCTTCTGGCGGGCTTCCGTGCTTCGGCGGTAGAGGTCCACAGCCTCGTCCCACCGTCCCTCGAAGTACGCATCCATCCCGAGGTTGTTCAAGACTTCCGACTGCCCGGCCAGATCTCCGAGCTGCTCGTAGATCGGCAACGCCAGATCGCGGTACGTGGCTGCCAGAGGGCTTCCCATCGCCGTGTACACCCAATCGAGCAGGCGGTAGGCGTGGGCCACCGCCTCCATCTCGCCCGACTCCTTGCCGTCCTCGATGGCGCGGAGGCACCAGCGGATACACTCGTCGTGACGGCCCTGGCCTCGTCGTGAGGACGCGTACCACGCGCTGAGCTGGGCGCGGACCGACAGGGCTTCCCGGCTGGGCGGGGTCCCCTCCAGGGCCCGGAGTCCGCGGCCGTACCACGTCAGCGCGCTGGTGTGTCGGCCCGCTCGCTCGTGCAACAGTCCCTGCTTCAACAGCAGGCGGGCCCTGGCAACAGCGTCTTCCTTGACCAGGCCGCGGGCCGCGCGGTAGGCCGCTCCCGCCTGCTCGTACATCCCCGTTCGCTCCGACACGTCTCCGAGCGACTGGTGGACCCGGGCCACCGCCCTGGCGTCGATGCCACCCAGCCGCCGAGCGGACTCGACCGCCCTCCGGTAGAAGTCGGCCGCGTCGACGTTGGCGAACTTGGACTGCGCTCGTTCGCCCGCCAGCCGGGAGTACGCCCACGCGCGGTCGTAGGTCCCCGCCTGGAAGAAATGCAAGGAGAGGAGCTCCGCCTGCTCCTCGGCGGCCGGCCCGGCGGTCCTTTCGATCACCTCTCCGACCCGGGCGTGGATCTCCTGTCGCCGCCGGTAGGGCAGCCCTTCGTACGCGGCGTCGCGTATCAGGGCGTGGCGGAAGCGAATGAGGTCTCCCTGCTCTCGCGACAGGAACTCACCGAGCCGCCGCCATACAGCGGCATCGTCGAGCGAAGGACCCCGGTCGCGGGGCAGGACCTCGCGGAGGAGATGGCCCTGGAAGCTCGCCCCCAGCACCGACGCGTGGCGCAGGAGGGCTCGGTCCGGGGCGGCCAGCCGGTCGATCTGCGCCGCCAGGAGCGCCTCGACGGTGGCCGGCAGGCCCTCGACCCCGGTGGAGGTCCTGGACGCCAGCAAGAGCTCGCGCAGGAACAGGGGGTTGCCGCCTGAACGCTCGGTGAGCATGGCGAGGTGATGCGGTGTGAGCGGGCTGGCTTCGGTGGCCGCTTTGGCCAGCGAGACGGCAGCCTCGGCCGCCAGCGGTGAGAGGACCAGCGCGAACGTGCCATCCGATCGAAGAGGAACGAAGCCCGTTCCCTGGTCGCGGCGCGACACGCACACCAGCCACGGCCGATCCCTGACGTCGCTCGCGATCCGCTTCAGCAGATCGCTTGATGCCTCGTCCATCCAGTGCACGTCCTCGAAGATCAGGACGGAGGGACCCGGCAGCATGGCCGACAGCAACCGCTCGGTGACCTCCTCCACCCGGACCTTCTTGAACTCAAGCTCGAGCTGGTCGGTCTCCGGGGTCGACGGAACGTCCACGTACACCGGCACGGCCAGGAGCGGGAGCCACCGAAGAAGGTCGGGTGCGGTTTCGGCGACGGTCCGGGCCAGGATCTCGCCGCCCCGCTCCGCATCGACTTCGGCCGGGATGCCCGCCAGCTCCCGGAGCATCGCTCGAAACGACTGGTAAGGCGTCGAGGATTCGTACGGATCGCACGCGGCCCGCAGCACCCTCCTCCCGCCGGCCCGAGCGATCAGCTCCTCGATCAGTCGGGACTTGCCGATCCCCGGCTCGCCGATCAGCTGCACGAGGAGGCCCGTTCCCTCATCGGCGCCGCTCAAGCCGGCCTCGAGCACGGCCACCTCTCGCTCTCGGCCCACGAACGGCAACTCGGACTGGACCGAGCCGCGCCGGGATCCGATCACCCTCCCGAGGGCCGAGGCGTTGACCGGGAACTTCTTCCCCTTGGCCATGAACGGGTCGATGGCCTCGACCTGGAACACCGTGGCCGATCGCTCCAGGACGGAGGGCGTCACCAGGATCTGCCCGGGTTGCGCCTTCGCCATGACCCGGGCGGCGAGGTTCACCACGTCGCCCTTGATGGAATACGTCCGCCGATACGGCGGGCCGAAGTTGCCGGTGAACACGTGGCCGTTGTTCACGCCCATCCTGAGCCGAAGGCTGTGCTCCCGGTCGGCGATCGCCCGGAGGGCACGCAACATCCGCTCCTCGTCGCTGTCCGAGGCTCGGGGAGCTCCGGCCACCAGGAGGACCTTCCCGCCGTTCGTGTCCACGTCGGTCTCGTGGAAGGAGACGCCGTGCTCATCCACAGCCTCTTGCACGGACGAGATCACCTCATCGAGCGCGGCAGCAGCGGCCTCGGGCCCGGCCGATGCCAGGAGCTCGTCGGTCCCGCTGAACTGGACGAACGCCACCGCGACGTGCCGGTGTTCGGTCTCGCCGCCTCCGGCCAGGAGGTAATCCCGGATCACGACGGGCACACAGCTCGCGATGTCCAGCCCTTCCGTGTCGGCTGCCGTCACCGGCCTGGCTCGCCTCACGTCAGCGTCCGGCTCGCTCTTCAGCAGGAAGGCTTCGTCCTTCGGGCGTCCGACCACCCCTGTGGGCAGCAGCGTGGCGGTCTCCGGACTGATGGCGATCTCGCCGGCGCCGGCGATCTGCTCCATGGCCACGGTGCGACTGG
>VAYC01000184.1:0-333 GCA_005885025.1 Actinomycetota bacterium
TAGAGCGCGCCCCGTTCGACGGACAGATCGAGGTGATCGACCGCCGAGAGGGAGCCGTACTGCTTGGTCAGGCCTTCGGTGGTAACGGCGTTCAGAGGAGCTCCGCCTGGACCTTCACCAGCGCGGCCTGGGGGACCAGGCCCACGATCAGCCAGGAGTGGTCGCCACGATCGACCAGTCGCACGGAGAAGAGCGGCCCGGAGAACGGGAGCAGCTCGGCGAGGGCCCGCCCCTGGCCGCCGGTGATGAGCTGGGACGAAGCCGGCAGCCGAAGGGCGTCGATCGTGGCCCAGCCGCTCCCGAACGTCCGGAAGGCCGGCGCAACCCGTACCG
>VAYC01000184.1:422-3616 GCA_005885025.1 Actinomycetota bacterium
CTCACCACGTGCGCCCCGGCGGGGGGGCTGAAGTCGAACGTGGAGGGCTTGATCGCCCCGAAGCTCACTGACGTGAAGTCGACCGATACCGCGGCCCTGACGGCGTTTCGCGGAAAGACATCAACGCCGAGCGGGACCCTGCGAACCGCGTCCACGCTGATCTCAACGCGGCCGACCAACGTGTCCCCGGTCCGGGGCTGCAGGACCAGGACGTAGGCGTCGCGGCCGGCCACTCGCCTGGGCTGCCCCATCGAGACCGAGGTGGTGGGGTCGATGGCCTGCAGAGCCCGCGCCGCGAGCTCGTTTGGGTCGGGCAGCAAGGGGCCGCACTGGTAGCCGTCACAGGGACTCGACCGACCCGGCACCAGTGTCGTCCTCTCACGCGGGTTTGCAGTCCGGCCAAACCGAGCCTGGAACGGCCCCAGGTGGTAGGCCGTATAGGATGCCGAATCCCAACCCCACGCGTCTCGCCGGCTGACGTACAGGTCGCGTTCGCCGGCCGCCACCAGGTCGGCCACACGTAGGCCGTCGGCCGAGCGCCACACGCGGATCCGATGATCGCCGCTCAGGGAGGTGAGCAGGGTGGAAGCGTCCGGGGCCGCCTGGGCCAGCTGCTCGGAAAGGGACGGGATCCCCAGGTCGATCCGCGCGGTGACGTCGCCCGAGACGGGCCCGTTCGCTCGGGCGGCGCGAGCGACGGAGGCGATGAGCTGCTGGGGCGTGATCTGAGGAAGCTGCGGGGACGACGAAGCGCTCCCCGCCACGACGACCAGGGCCGAGACAGCCAGGGCCACCCCGACGAGCGCGCTCAGCCAGCGGATCCTCTGCGTCCGCGCCATGGCCTACTTGTAGCACCTTCCGCGGGAAACGGAACGGGCCGCCGCCGTCTCTTCACGCCACTTCCACAGATGGCCACCGCCCGATCGAGCGCGTTCATCGTCCCCACGGCATCCCCCCGACGTCCCCCTCGAGTCAATCCACCCGGACGAACGCGCTTCGGATCCTGCAGCCTTCCAGCCGCTCCGAAAGGGGCTCCACACCGATACCGGGTCCGTCTGGCACGGCCATGGTTCCGTCCGCGCGAAGGACGAACGCCTCGGTGACGTCCTGGACGAAGTATCGGTCGCTCGCGCTGGTGTCCCCAGGCATGGCCACGCCGGGCAGCGCGGCCAGCGCCAGGTTGGGGGCCCGCCCGACACCGGTCTCGAGCATGCCGCCGATCCAGACGGGAACGCCGTCCCGCGCGCAGACGTCGTGCACGCGACAAGCCTCCAACACTCCACCGACACGGCCGGGTTTGATGTTGATCACGCGGCACGCTCCCAGCTCGATGGCGGCCGACGCGTCTCGCGCAGACCGGATCGATTCGTCCAGGCAGATCGGCGTTCGAAGCCGGGCCTGCAGCCGCGCGTGCTCGAGCAGGTCTTCGTGGTCGAGCGGCTGCTCGATCATCAGGAGATCGAGCTCGTCGAGGGCCTCGAACAGCGGCAGGTCGGCCACCGTGTAGGCCCCGTTGGCGTCGACCGACAACGGCGTGTCGGGGAAATCCTTCCTGGCCTGCCGGACCACCTCGACGTCGCGGCCGGGCTCGATCTTCAGCTTGACGCGCTGGTAGCCGGCAGCCAAGTAACCACGGATCTCGTCGATCAAGACGTCGACGGAAGGCGCGATCCCGACGCTCACCCCGCAGGGGACGCGGTCACGGACCCCTCCGAGAAAGCTCGTCAGGCTGCGCCCCTCCAGCCGAAGCCACCCGTCCAGCACCGCCGCCTCCAGGGCCGCCTTTGCCATGCGATGGCCCCGCACCCACCGCAACCTTCGTCCCACCTCCTCGGGATCGCGGATCGGGCCCCCAGCCAGGAGGGAGGGGCCGAGAACCTCCAGCAGGGCGAGCCATGCGCCGGCGAGCCATTCCTCCGAATACCGCGGCTCCTCCGACGCCACGCACTCGCCCCAGCCCGTGACGTCCCCGCCGTCGACTCGGACCAGGATCGCCCGCTTGGCCCGCTCTTCGCCGAAGCTGGTGCGGAAGGGGCGCACCAGCGGCAGGGCGACCTCGTGCAGCTCGAGTGAGCGCATGGCCAGGACGGAACCGGTGCTCATGGCGGTCACTCTGCCAGATGGGGTTCCTCGGAGGGTTGGAATCGGTAGGCGCCGCCGTCGAAGGTACGGGCCACGAGCCCACCGTCGAAGCAGGCCGCGAACGCTCGCCCGGACGCTTCCCGCCACTCCCTGGCCAGGTCCGGATCTCTCTCCCTGAGCGCCTGGTAATCGGGCGGGATCGAGGCGATCACGCCGTTCGCCGGACGCTCTCCGGTCTCGACCGGACGAGGCGCGTCGCGTGGGCCCCCGGCCCCCAAGATCGAGCCACGGCCGGCAAGGTCCACTCCCGGAGCCCCGGACCGAAGCACGCGCTCGACCCAAGCCGACCGAAGTCGCCACCTCACCTCGAACCGGTCCGAGCGGTCCCCTCGATTGAGCCTGTCAGGCATGTCACCGTAGAAGTTCTCGAAGTACGCCGTGGCGACCGCGCCGAGCCGGCTCAGGTTGAACCGTGCGTTCCGCGCGATCAGAGGGTCATAGGTCCAGCGAATCTCCTCGATGGCCTCGTCGATGGCGGCCGCTCGCTGGGCGAGCTTGAGCGCGAACCCGATGCCTGCCGACCGTGCTTCCGGCCGGACGGCAAGCATGTGAGAGTGCAGGTGCGGGCCCTCGGCCGACCCCATGAATCCGAGGACGAACCCGATCACCTCGCCCCCGGTCTCCGCTCCCAGGAAGCAACTCCCAGCGTGCTGGAAGGCCCTCAGGAGCGCGCGCGGCATGGCCTGGTCCCCCCACACCGACTCGATGACGGCCATGACCCGGTCGACGTCGGAAGGGCGAGTGAGATGCCTGATGGACACACCCGCGCGGTCCGCGGCACGACGGGTCACGTCCCACGGCGCGTCGTTGGCTTCCATGTCGGCGCGAAGTCTACGAGCGAGCTCCGCATATGAGTGAGGGCCGGCGTCGACCCGGCCCTCACTCCGATCTGTTCGAACCACCATCGGGGCTCTTCGGCTCCGTGTTCCAGCGCCGCCCGGTGCGACATGCCGGGACCCCGAGGTCGGTGGTCTGGTTGGACTCTGCCGGCCATCCCAACGTCTGCGACCGGCGGACGGGCGAGGGCGGTCAGCCCCGGCCCGCCGAGGGAC
>VAYC01000184.1:3662-4195 GCA_005885025.1 Actinomycetota bacterium
CCTTTCTCCCGTACCTGCATGGTGCAACGGCTTGAGGGAGATGGCAACTATCCTGCTGAGCGCCACCTCGGGGGGAGTGCCAGGGTCAGCATGAGATCTCGCTCGAGCGGCGGGGGCGGTGAGGCCAGCTGGGGCGCCGATCGGCGTTCCGCCGGTTCGGCCCGCCGCGGGGCCGGGGCTGGCGAGCACTGGGCCTCCATGATCAGGATCCGCTGGATCGAGATCAGCACGTCGTCTCGCTCGGTGCGGAATCTTTCCATGAGGCTGTTCCGCGGGGTGGAAGAAGTCCGCCCACTAGCTTCGGCGCGCCCCAGGCCGTGGTTGAGGACGGATGAACGTCGTCTTGACGGAGTGGAGAGTCTGGTCGATCAGCTGCCCGGCGGGGGAAGCTCCGTCCACTCGCTCTCGTCCGAGCCCGCGCGACGCCGCTTCACGAATTGCAGCACCGCCGTCACCAGTCCCGCGATCGCCGCGAACAGGAAGAACTTCCTGATCTTTCCGCCCTTCTTCTCTTCACCCATGGTTCCTCCTCG
>VAYC01000184.1:4229-4648 GCA_005885025.1 Actinomycetota bacterium
TCGAACCATCGACCTCATCCTTATCAGGGATGCGCTCTAACCACCTGAGCTACAGGCCCCGACGGTGATTGAGAGCCGACGGTAGCTCGCGGCCAAGCCTACGCGCGCTCCTCTGAGGGTGTCAATCGAGCGGACTTCGGAGACTACCGTCGTTCGGACAAAGTGACCTGAACGCCACCGACCACGTCGGAGACGAGGTTGTACAGCAATGCGACGAACAGGTTCACCAATGACCACACGACGGTACCGGCCAGCCCGATCAGGAAGAGCCGGGAGAAGATCCAGTATCCGTGGAAGTGGAACCCCGTCTTCGGGTTCCCGAACCCAGCGGTGGAGAGCAGGTGGGACAGCGAGTCGAGGACACCGATCACGCCGAGGATCCAGTAGAGGATCAAGAACGCGAACAGGAAGATCAGCAT
>VAYC01000184.1:4921-5455 GCA_005885025.1 Actinomycetota bacterium
CCAGGAAGGAGCCGGCTTCCCCACGCGAACAAGGACTTCCTGGGCGCCATCCTGGTTTCCTCTCGTCCGGATCGGCGTCGGCTCCCCGCTTCACTACCCCATGCCCCCGCGCCCGAATCATCCCGGGGCGGCCGGATCAGGGAGTCTGGTTTCGCCTTAAACCATCGACACGCGCCGGTCCGCCACTGAGCCCGTTAGGGGAGGCCTTGCCTACTCCTCGACCTGGGTGATCACCGGAGCGACGGCCACGACCGACCGGCCTCGCTCCAGGCGCATCACCCGCACGCCCTGTGTGGCCCGTCCCGCCTTTCGTACCTGCGAGGACGGGACGCGGATCACGACCCCGTCGTTGGCGATGACCAGGATGTCCTGGTCCTTCCGGATGGGGAACGCACCGGCCAGAACGCCCACCCTGGAGGTCAACATCGCCGTCTTCACGCCCAGTCCCCCGCGGCCCTTCGTCGGGTACTCGCCGAACGGGGTCCGCTTGCCGTAGCCGTTGTTCGTCACCGTGAGCAGCCCATCACCCTGACT
>VAYC01000184.1:5507-10183 GCA_005885025.1 Actinomycetota bacterium
GAGAACCGGATGGCCTGGCCGAGCTTCGAGACCATGATCAGCTGATCCTTGCCATCGGTGAGGAGGGTCCCGATCAGCTCGTCCCCGTCCTTGAGGCCGATCGCGGCGAGCCCGGTGCGCGGTGAGTCGTACTCCGAGAGGTCAGTCTTCTTCACCATGCCCTTCTTGGTGCCGAACACGAGGTACTTCCCGTCGGTGTAGTCCTTGATGTGGATCACCGAAGCGATCCGCTCGTCGGCGCCGAATCCCATGCCGGGCAGGTTCGCCACGTACGTGCCGCGTCCGGTGCGGGACCCTTCGGGCACCTCGTGAACCTTCGTCCGGTACACCTTGCCTCGGTTCGTGAACACCAGCAGCCAGTGGTGCGTGGTGGTCGTGAACACCTGCGAGATGATGTCGTCGGCCTTCAGGCTGGCCCCGATCACCCCGCGACCGCCGCGACCTTGCCTCCGGTAGGTCTCGACGGGGAGCCGTTTCACGTAGCCCGCCCGGCTGATCGTGATGATGACGTCCTGCTCCTGGATGAGGTCCTCGATCTCCAGTTCGCCCTCGTCGGCCCGGATCTCGGTTCGGCGCGGATCGGCGAACCGTTTCCTGATCTCGACCAGCTCGTCCTTCACCACACCCAGCACGGCCTTGGGGTCCTTCAGCAGGGCCTTCAACCGCTTGATCGAAGCGAGCAGCTCCTTGTGCTCGTCCTCGAGCTTGTGCCGCTCAAGGCGAGTCAGCCTGCGCAGCGGCATGTCCAGGATGTAGTTCGCCTGGATCTCCGACAGCTTGAACTTGGCCATCAGCTTGGTCCTGGCCTCGTCCGAGTCGGCCGACCCGCGGATGATCCGGATCACCTCGTCGATGTTGGCCAAGGCGACCAGAAGCCCCTGGACGATGTGGTCGCGCTCCTCCGCCTTGCGCAGTTCGAAGCGGGTGCGCCGCGTCACCACCTGAACCTGGTGATCGATGTAGCGCTGCAGCAGTTGCTTGAGGTTCAGGGTTCGGGGAACGCCGTCGACCAGCGCCAGCATGATCACGCCGAAGCTGTCCTGGAGTTGGGTGTGCTTGTAGAGCTGGTTGAGCACGACATGCGGATTGGCATGGCGCTTGAGCTCGATCACCAGGCGCATGCCGCCCCGCCCGCTGGACTCGTCACGGAGGTCGGCGATGTCCGTGACGCGCTTGGCGTCGTACAGGTCCTTGATCTTCCGCGCCAGGTTGGCCTTGTTCACCAAGTAGGGGAGTTCGGTCACGACCAGCCGCATGCGCCCCTGACTGCTCTCTTCGATCTCCACGCGGCCACGCATCCGGATCGAGCCACGTCCCGTCTCGTAGGCCTCCTTGATACCGTCGCGGCCGATGACCAGTCCGGCGGTGGGGAAGTCGGGCCCCCGCACCTTTCGCATCAGCTGCTTGATGGAGATGTCGGGTTCCTCGATCACCGCTACCGCGGCATCGATGACCTCGCCGAGGTTGTGCGGCGGGATGTTGGTGGCCATGCCGACCGCGATCCCCTGCGACCCGTTCACCAACAGGTTGGGGAATCGCCCCGGCAGCACCAGCGGCTCCTGCTCGTAGCCGTCGAAGTTGGGGGCGAAGTCGACGGTCTCCTTGTCGATGTCGCGCAGGAGCTCCATCGCCAGCGGCGCCAGCCGCGCTTCGGTGTACCTCATGGCCCCGGCCGGATCTCCGTCCACCGAGCCGAAGTTCCCTTGGGGGTCGATGAGCGGGTAGCGGAGCGAGAAGTCCTGCGCCATCCGCACCAGCGCGTCGTACACGGCCTGGTCCCAGTGCGGATGGTATTTCTTGATGACGTCCCCGACCGCCGCGGCGGACTTGCGGCCAGGCCCGTCCGGCTGCACGCCCCCCTCCAGCATGGAGAACAGGATCCGGCGATGCACCGCCTTCAGGCCGTCGCGCACGTCCGGGAGGGCGCGCGACACGATGACCGACATCGCGTAGTCGATGAACGAGGACTGCATCTCCTCCTCGATGACGACTGATTGGATCCGCTCTGCTACCGCCATCTAGCGGTCACCCGTCCGATCAGGCATCGATGAAGGCTTCCTTGGCGTTCTGCTGGATGAATTCCCGGCGGGCTTCGACGTCTTCGCCCATGAGGACGCTGAACATCCGGTCCGCCGCCACCGCGTCTTCCAGCGTCACCTGCTTCAGCACGCGCGTCTCCGGGTTCATGGCCGACTCCCACAGCTGCTCGGCCTCCATCTCGGCCAGGCCCTTGAATCGCTGGATGTCCAACTTCTTCTGCCCGTTCTGCTTGCGGAACTCCTCCAGCTCGCGGTCGTCGTGGACGTAGATGTACTTGCCGTCGGACTTCACCCGGTACAGCGGCGGCTGCGCGACGTATATCGCCCCGGCGTCGATCAGCTGCTGCATGTGCCGAAAGAAGAACGTCAGGAGAAGCGTGCGGATGTGCGCGCCGTCGACGTCGGCGTCGGCCAGGATGGCGATCTTCCCGTACCGAGCCTTGGTGGCGTCGAACTCCTCGCCGATGCCCGTGCCGATGGCGCTGATGAGCGCCTGGATCTCCAGGTTCTCGAGCGTCTTGTGCAGCCGGGCCTTCTCGACGTTCAGGATCTTCCCGCGGATCGGCAGGATGGCCTGGTAGGAGCGCTCGCGGGCCTGTTTCGCGCTGCCGCCCGCCGAGTCTCCCTCCACGATGAAGATCTCGCACACCGCGGGATCGGTGAGCTGGCAGTCCGCCAGCTTGCCCGGGAGCGACGTCGAATCGAGCAGGCCCTTGCGCCGGGTGAGGTCCCGGGCCTGCCGCGCCGCCATCCGGGCCTTCGCGGCTTGGAGGCATTTGGCGAGCACCCGCTTGGCGTCTCCTGGATGCTCCTCGAGCCACGTCATCAGCTGGTCGTTGACGGTGGTCTCCACGAAGGACCGCATGTCCGTGTTGCCGAGCTTGGTCTTGGTCTGGCCTTCGAACTGAGGGTCGGCGAGCTTCACCGCCACGATGGCGGTCAGCCCCTCCCGGATGTCCTCGCCGATCAGGTTCTCTTCCTTGTCCTTGAGCAGCGCCTTGGACCGCGCGTAGCGGTTGATCACGTTGGTGAGGGCCTTCTTGAAGCCCTCTTCGTGCATCCCGCCCTCGTGAGTGTTAATAGTATTAGCAAAAGTATGGATGGACTCCGCGTAGCCCGTGTTCCACTGCATGGCCACCTCCACTTCGCTCGACTCGCGCTTGGCTTCGAAGTGGATGGCCTTGCTGTGAAGGGCCTCCTTCCCCTTGGACAGGTGACGAACGAAGTCGGCCAGGCCTCCGGTCGCCTTGAACATCTGCTTCGCCGGCGGGTCCTCCCGTTCGTCCACGAGCGCGAGCTCCACCCCCCGCACCAGGAACGCCTGCTCCTGGAGTCGTTCGGCCAGGACATCTCGCTTGAAATCGACCGTGTCGGTGAAGACCTCGGGATCGGGCCAGAACGTGACGATCGTGCCGGACTTGGCGGAGGCCTTTATCCGCCGCAGCCGCGACGTAGGTGCCCCCCGCTCGAAGGTCTGCTGCCACACCGCTCCGTCCCGGGCAACCTCGACCACGAGCCGCCTGGACAGGGCGTTGACCACGGAAACGCCCACGCCATGCAGGCCGCCGGCCACCGCGTAGGACTTGCCACCGAACTTCTCTCCGGCGTGCAGGGTGGTCAGGACCACCTCGACGGCCGGCTTTCGATCCTTACGTCCGGGGATGGGCCCAACCGGGATCCCACGGCCGTTGTCGGCCACGCGGCAGCCGCCGTCACGGAGCAGCTGGACCACGATCTTCGAGCAGAACCCGGCCAGGGCCTCGTCGATGGAGTTGTCGACGACCTCGTAGACCAGATGGTGGAGGCCTCGGGAGCCGGTGCTCCCGATGTACATCCCGGGGCGCTTGCGAACGGGGTCGAGCCCTTCCAGGACAGTGATGTCCTTGGCCGTGTAGGTGGCCTCGATCCGTTCAGTCGACACGCGTTACCTCCTCCGGGCGCCCAGCCCGAGGCGCTCGGCGACCAACGAGAGGGACCATCCAGCAGGGGACTTCAAGCCCCGCAATTATACCATCGGAAATGCCATCCCAGCGGACGCCTGCATCGCTCCCAGTCCGCTCCGTCGGGGTCTCAGCGCGGGACTTCCACCACCACCTTGACGGTCTCGATCGCTTCCTTCCGGAGCAGGCGGTTGGCGTTCCTGGCCACCTCGGCCGCCAGGAACCGGACCTGGGCAGCCCAGGCCGCCGACGATGCTCGAACGATCAGCAGGGACCCCTGGATCCGGACCGGCTGGCACTCGGCGGCCAGCCTCTCCCCCACCACCTCGATCCACGCCCGCCCCAGCCGCCCGAGCGCCATCCCTTCGGACCATGGGCGGGTCCGAACCAACTCCCCGAGCACCGACCCGACCGGCTCGGCTCGATCGGTCCGCGCCGAGGTTCGGCTTGACGGTCGCGCGTCAGCCGGGGGCAACCCGTCCCTCCCCAACGCTCCACACGTTCGCTCCGGCTGGCACCTGGGCGCCGTCCGGAACGGACATCACGATCTGTCCCCTGCCGGCCAAGCCCTCAGACAGCCGATGGCGCCTCTGCGGATCGAGCCCCGAGAACGGGTCATCGAGTAACAGGATCGGATCCTCGCCCAGATCGTTGCCCACGGCGCGAGCGAGGGCCAGCCGGAGGGCAAGAGCGGCTC
>VAYC01000184.1:10243-10797 GCA_005885025.1 Actinomycetota bacterium
AGTTCGTCGTCCCGTCTCGCCGCGAGCTGTTCGGCGAACGCGCCTTCTAGGCCGTCAGCTTCCACCAGAGACTGGGCGGCGACCGACGGCGCGTACTCGATGAGGAGCGCTCCCATCTGGTCGCCTGCCATCCGGCGAAATTCGTCTGCCGCCTCCTTGCGGATGACTTCCACCGCTCGCGCCCGGAGCGACGTGAGGGCCGTGCCCTGACCGATCAGCTCGGCGTCCCACCCGCCCAGTCCGGGCGGCTCACCGACCCCAGCCCAGTCCTTCAACAATCGATTCCGCTGCCGCAGCACCCGTTCGTACGCCGTCGCCACGCCTTCCTTCAACGGCCACAGCGCCGCCACGGCCTCGTCCATGAAGCGCCGCCGTTCGCCCGGGTCTCCCAAAATGATGGCCAGGTCATCCGGTCCGCTGAAGATGGACCGAACGCGCCGCCTCAGATCGCGTTTCCGCCGGATCACGGATCGATTGGCTTGTACCCGGTTCTGTCCGCTCGCTCGGACCTCCACCTCGATCAGGAGTCTCCCCCCCTCGGTTCCGACCTCACC
>VAYC01000185.1 GCA_005885025.1 Actinomycetota bacterium
GTTCTTCGTGGATGTAGGCCAGCTCGCCGCGGGCGGACAGCTCGGAGAGGAGCGCCTCGGCCTGGTCCAGGTGTTCCCGAGCCTCCTCCAGCCGGGGAGGTTCGGCTTCCAGACACAGGAACGCGTACGCGTTGTGCAGGCGGGCCACGCTTTGCCGGTCGTCCATCTCCTCCATGAGCATCCGGGCCCGGCTGGACATCTCGAGGGCGTCGACCCACTTCTTCTGCTCGGCGAGGACGCGGGCGGCGTACCAGTAGGTTCGGGCGCGAAGCTCCAGCGAGCCGGCCCCCGCCGCGGCCGCCAGGGCATGGCGCGCGGCGCGTTCGGCCCGGGCCATGTCGCCCCGCTCGAAATAGATGGAGACCAGGACCGAGTGCAGCTCGGCCGCGAAGGTGGGATCGAGCGGGCCGCGGTCGGTTCGGCTGAGGAACGTCTCAACGAGCTGACCGGCGTAGACGAGGTCGCCGACGGTCCGATAGGCGCGGGCGAGGCCGACCACGGCGAGGGCACGATCTCGCTCAGAGAGGTCGGCCTCCAGTACCTCCTCGTAGGCATCGATGGCCTGGGGCAGCCGCCCTGCTTCCGCAAGAGCCTCGGCGGCTACGAGTGAGGCTTCGCCGCGTATCGCGGTCAGGTCGTATTCGCCGGCCCGGGCCATGACCTGCCGGGCCATGTCTTCGGCTCTGGCTGGATCGGCTTCGCGCAGGCGAGCCCGCGCTTCCTCCAGGCGAAAGCGCAGCTCCTCTTCGATCTCCTCAGGGATGCCGGTGGCCAGGAATTGAGCGCTCACCCCGAGCTGGCCGGCGAAGAAGGCGACCGCCTCGCCGGACGGCGTCCTCCGGCCGGCCTCGATCTGGCTCACATAGCTCACCGTGTAGCGGGGTTTCGCCAGCGCTGTCTTGGTGAGCCCCGCCTGGAGCCGGAGATCGCGGAGTCGGGTGCTTAAGTCCAATTCGGCCGCATTCTACCTGGTCACAGCCACCTTAACAGACTGGTTGACTGGCAGTTAAGGCGGAGAGTACGATCCGCGCGCCGAATCGAAAGGGGGGACCACCGTGAAGCGCGTCGTGACCGCCCTGGTATCTGTCCTCGCCCTGGCGGCCTTGGCTTTGAGCGGGGTCGCGGGCTACCCCTGGCCCAAATAGCCGGCGGGGAGCTTGGTAACTGACTGGCCGGAGGGTGACCGAAGGATGAGGAGCGAGCAGGAGCGGCCCGAGGGTCGCCCCAGCCGCGGTGGGGGGGACCGCGACGAGCTCTACGATCGCCTTCCGGCCAGACAGCAACGGATGATGACGCTCATTGCCGAGGGCCTTTCGGATCAACAGATCGCCCAGGCTCTCGGAGAGCCCGCGGACCGCGTCAAGAGCGAGGTGCGCAGCCTGCTCGCGGAGCTCGGCTTCGAGACCCGCACCCAAGCCACCCTGTACATTATCGACCGCACGCTCCGCCGTGCCGGCGGGAGCTGACGAGCCGGTTACGTGGCGGCGCCGCAACGGACGGCGAGGTACTCCGTGAGATTGAGGAGCGCATCCTTCGCCGGGCCACCCGGGAGCCCGGCGGCCACTTCCCTCGCCCTGCGAACCTCCCGGGTCACGGCGGCTCGGGCCGGACCAAGCGGTGCATCGCTGGCCACCAACCGGAGCGCCCGATCGAGCAGTTCACCCTGAGGCGGACCGCCTGACAGTAGTTCGCTGAGCTCTCGGCCGCGGGGGCCGTTCTGCAGCGCGTGGAGCACCGGCAGCGTATACACGCCCTGACGCAGGTCCTGGCCCGGCGGCTTGCCGAGCTCTTCCTCGGTGGCGATCACGTCCATGATGTCGTCGGAAAGCTGGAACCCCATCCCGAGGGCTTCGCCGAACCGCTCCAGCCGGTCCACGTGCTCGGGTGGGGCGTCGGAAAGCATCCCGCCCAGCCGGCAGGACGTGGCGATCAGCGCGGCGGTCTTTCGCCGGATGGTCTCCATGTAGCCCTGTTCGGTCTGGGACAGGCTGCCCGACGTGCTGACGTCGCGGATCTGCCCGTCGCACACCATGGCGATGGTCCGGGCGAGCAACCGGGTGACCTCGGCGCCGAGGTCGGCCGAGATCTCGGAGGCCTTCGCGAACAGGAAATCCCCCGAGAGGATGGCGATGCTGTTGTCCCACTTCGCGTTGACGGAGGGGACGCCGTGGCGAAACTGGGCCTCGTCCATCACGTCGTCGTGGTACAGCGTGGCAACGTGGGTCAGCTCGATGGCCACGGCGCCGTGGACCAACCGCGGATCGCCCGGGTCGCCGAAGTGACCCGCCAGCAGGACCAGCATGGGCCGGAATCGCTTGCCTCCAGCGGTCAGGATGTAGGAGGCGGCCTCGCCGAGCAGCTCGTAGTCGGCTCGGACGGCCTTTTCCAACGTCGTCTCGACATCGTTCAGACGGCTTCGGATCTCGGCCTCCAGGACCGGGTCGGGCGCCTCCAGCCCGGGGATGGCCGCCCTGGTCACGCCGCCTCCTCGCCCACGAGACCGATGCTATCGGACGCCGCGTCCCCACCCATCAGAACACCGAGAACGAGGCCTGCCGCAGAGGGGCGAACAGCAGTCCCGGGAGCACCCCGAACAGCAGGGTGAGGAGGACCGGCGCCAGGAGCGCGATCCTGGACACCGGATCCGGTTCGATAGGGACGGTTTCCGTCGGGTCCTGCATGTACATGAGGACGATCACGCGGAGGTAGAAGAACGCCGCGATGACCGAGGCGATCACCGCGATGAGGACCAGCGGCCAGTAGCCCGCCTGTGCCGCCGCGCTGAAGACCGCCACCTTCGCGATGAAACCGGCGGTGGGCGGGATGCCCGCCAGCGACAGCAGGAACAGGGTCAACGCCCCCGCCAGGAACGGATTTCGTCTGGCCAGCCCGGCGTAGGAAGAAAGCGCGAGGTTCTGTTCGCCGCGGACCGATACCAGCATGACCACGCCGAACGCCCCGACGATCATCGTCGCGTACGCCGCCAGATAGAAGAGGACGGCCTGGATGCCCTTCGGCCCGGCGGCCGTGACGCCCACCAGGATGAAGCCGGCATGGGCGATCGAGGAGTACGCCAGCATGCGCTTCACGTCCGATTGGGCGATGGCGATGACGCTGCCCACGAGCATGGTGGCCGCGGCCAGGCCCCACACGACCGGTTGCCAGTCCTTCGCCAGCGCCTGGAACCCGACGTTGAACACTCGCAGGAACGCGCCGAACGCGGCCACCTTGGTCCCGGCGGACATGAACGCGGTTACGCACGTCGGCGCGCCCTGGTAGGCGTCTGGAGTCCACATGTGGAAGGGAACGGCGGCCACCTTGAACGCGAAACCCACGCCGAGCAGGCCCACCGCCGCCAGCGCCAGCGCGGGTTCGGTCTGGCCGGCCACCCTCAGGCCTATCGCCGGGATGTTCGTCGTGCCGGTCGCGCCGTAGGCGAGGGCGATGCCGTAGAGGAAGAAGGCCGACGAGAACGCCCCCAGCAGGAAGTACTTCATGGAGGCCTCCGACGAGGCCAGCCGCCGAAACGAGAAGCCCGTCAACAGGTAGAGGGCGAGCGAGAGGATCTCCAGAGCGAGGAACACCACGACGAGGTCCGCAGCCGAGACGATCAACGTCATGCCGGCGGTGGCGAACAACAGGAGCGGGTAGTACTCGCCGCGCGCTTCGTTGGCCCGGTCGAGATAGTGATAGGAAAGGATCACGCCGATCGCGGCAACCGCGAGCAGCACGAGCCGGAGAAAGACCGAGAACTTGTCGGCGGCCACCATGTGACCCAGATAGGTCCCACGGTGCCCGGCCCCGGGGAGCCAGGTCCACAGATACACGGAGTACGCGGCCGCTGCGGCGATCCCTGCAAGGGACAGGAGGGCCAAGGGCCGCTGATCCTCGCGGGGAGTCAGGGCGTCCAGAAGCAGGAGCGCGATGGCCGTCCCGACCAGGATCAGC
>VAYC01000186.1 GCA_005885025.1 Actinomycetota bacterium
CATATCTCGCCAGCGGTACTGGGGCGCGCCCATCCCGATCATCCACTGTCCTTCGTGTGGTCTGGTGGCCGTGCCGGAACGCGATCTTCCCGTGCTGCTCCCCGAGGACGTCGACTTCTCGCCGCAGGGGGTATCGCCATTGGCCAGGCACGAGGCCTTCGTCAACGTGGCCTGCCCCTCGTGCGGTGGTCCGGCTCGCCGAGAGACCGACACCATGGACACCTTCGTCGACTCCTCCTGGTACTTCCTGCGGTACCTGTCCCCTCACGACGACCGACAGCCGTGGCCCCCGGAGGCGGCGGAACGTTGGGTGCCGGTGGATACCTACAGCGGGGGGATCGAGCACGCCGTCCTGCATCTGATGTACGCGCGTTTTATCACCAAGGTCCTGTTCGACCTCGGATTGGTGACGTTCACCGAGCCGTTCAAGAGGCTCGTCAACCAGGGGATGGTGTACTTCAAGGGTGGGGCCTTCTCGAAGAGCCGCGGAAATGTCGTCGAACCCCTTCCGCTGATCGAGCAGTGGGGAGCGGACTCGGTCCGCCTGGCCATGATGTTCGCCAGCCCTCCCGAAGACGACATGGACTGGGCCTCCGTCTCGATGTCGGGCGTCCACAAATGGCTCGGCAGGGTGTGGCGAGCCGTGCACCGAGCCGCCGAGGTCTCCGCCGGCGGCGACGGCTCCGCCGATGACGAGCTGCGGCGATTCACCCATCGAACGGTGAAGGGGGTCACCTCGGACCTCGAGCGCATCGGGTTCAACGTGGCGATCTCCAAGCTGATGACCCTCACGAACGAGCTCCAGCACGCTCTGGACTCAGGCGTTCGAGGAGCGGCGGCGCGTGACGCGGCCGAGGGGCTCGTCCTCCTGCTCGCTCCGATGGCCCCGCACATCGCCGAGGAGCTGTGGCACGAGGCCCTGGGTCACTCGACGCTCGCCTCCATGGAGCGGTGGCCGACGTGGGACGAGCGGCTGGCGCGCGAAAACGAAGTCGTCCTGGTGGTGCAGGTCGACGGAAAGGTCCGCGACCGGATCACTGTGCCTGCGGACGCGGACGAAGCCGCATGCCTGGAAGCGGCCCGCTCCTCGGAGCGGGTCCGGAGGTACCTGGGCGGTGCCGGTGAGGTCCGGGCGGTGGTTCGGCCTCCCCGCCTGGTCAACTTCGTCACTCGCTAGCAGCCTCGCCGTGCCGGGTGCGTCCGGCGCGTTCCCTTCCTCGATGTGAGCAACTTCACTGACCGACGCGCATGGCTTTGCTAGGGTTTGAGCTCCCCCCAATCCCTCTCCTCCCTCACATACGAGTCTGTCCTTCCCCTCGTTGTCGAGTGCGAGGTGGAGGACGTGATCGGAGAGAGGATCCAGGAACGCCTGGGCGGCTTCAGCCGGCGGGAGCTGGCTGGTCTGGCCGCCGTCGCCGTCCTCATCGTGATCGGAGCGGGATTCTGGTACGTGCGGTCGCTCCCCAGGCCCGTGACGATCCAGACATCCGGCAACGGGTCGGGGCCCGGCGCAGCCTCGGCCGTCGCCTCGTCTTCGCCCTCGCCCGCCCTGATCGTCGTGGACGTGGCGGGGTGGGTTCGCCGTCCCGGTGTCTATGAGTTCCACGAGGGAGACCGGGTGATCGACGCCATCCGGCGGGCAGGCGGAGGCAAGCCTCACGCCGATCTCACCAGCATCAACCTGGCGGCGCTCCTCGCCGACGGGCAGCAGATCGTGGTGTGGCGGGTAGGCGCGGCGCACGGTGGCGGCGCCCCGATCGGGTCGGGCTCGAACCAGGGGGCCCAGGCGATCATCAATCTGAACACGGCTTCGCTCGACGAGCTCGAGACGCTCCCGGGGATCGGGCCGGCACTCGGGCAGCGCATCATCGATTACCGGGAGCAGCACGGCCCGTTCCGGTCGGTCGACGATCTGCTCAACGTGTCGGGCATCGGCGAGAAGCGCCTCGCGGACCTGCGACCGAAGGTCACCGTGTGATGCGAGCGTGGGCGCTCCCGATCGCGGCGGGAGCCTTTTGGACGGGGATCCTCCTGGAGGGGCTGAACCAAGCGAACACCAGACCGGCGACCAGCTTCCTCATCCTCGCCCTCGGTGTCGTGGGGATCGGGGCCACGCTGGTCCCGGGCGCGCGTGCGCGACTCGGTTCGGCCGTGTGGCTCGTCCTCATCCTTTCCTTCGGGTCGCTGGGGGCGGGGTGGGCGGGCGTGCGAGACGCCCACGTCCGTGCCTCCCCGCTCGCCGCGCTGGCAGGGCGGCCTGTGACGGTGTTCGGAAGCGTCGATTCGCCTCCCGCGCCGGGGATGCTCGGGTGGACTACCACCATGGGCGCCGAGTACGTGATCCCGAGAGGCGTCACCGGTCCGGCCGCGGCGATCCAGGTCTCTGACCCCGTGTGGGTGGAAGGGCACGGGGTTGCACCGAACCTTCATCTTCGGCGCCTACCTTCGCCATCGCGGGTACCCGGCTGTTCTGTCGGCCGATCGGGTCCACGATCGCGGCCCTCCGAAGAGCTTCCTGCGTCGCCTGGCGAACCGCGTGCGCGGGGCGTTCGGTCAGTCGTTGCAACGAGTTTTTCCCCCGCGAGAAGCCGGGCTGCTCATGGGGCTCGCTCTGGGTGACACCTCCAGGCTCGACCCGCTTCCGGGCGACCGGTCTCTCGCACCTCACCGCGGTGTCGGGCGAGAACCTGGCGATGTTCACGGCCCCCATCCTGGGAGCCGCCATGTTGCTGCGGCTGGGCCGTTCGGCCCGGTTGCTGGTCGGCGTGGCCGCTGTCGTGTTCTTCGTGTTGCTGACCGGGGGAGAGCCGTCGGTTCTGCGAGCGGCAGCCATGGCGGGGCTTACGCTGTTGGCGGTGTTCCTGGGGCGTCCCCGCAGCCCACCGGCCATCCTCGCTGGAGCGGTCCTCCTGCTGCTGGGGAACAACCCGACGCTGGTCTACTCGATCGGCTTTCGTTTGTCGGTGGCCGCTACAGCCGGCATCGCCGTCCTTGCCGGACCCTTGGGAGAGCGACTTCGGTGGCTTCCCCGCGGCCTGGCCCTCGCCGCCGGCACCACGATCGCCGCGCAGGCCGGAGTGACGCCTCTTCTTCTCTATCACTTCGGTGTGGTGCCGCTGGTCAGCGTCCCCGCGAACCTGCTGGCCTTCCCGGCCGTGGGGCCTGCGATGATCCTCGGTCTGCTCGGGGCTGCGCTCGGGACCGTTGCGCATCCCGTCGGGGTAATCATCGGCGCCCTGGCTCGCCTACCCCTCGGCTATCTCGAAGGGCTGGCCCAGCGCCTGGCCCGGTCACCCCTCCCCTCGGTCACCTCAGCAGGCGGCCAACTCCCGGAGCTGCTGGTGGGACTCTTTGTCCTGGGCGGTTTGGCGTGGTGGGTCCGAACCGGGGCGCGTCTGCATCGCCGGGCCGTTGCGGTTGTGCTGTTGGTCCTGCCGCTATTCGTCTGGTCGAGCGCCGTCCGGTCCGGAGCTCCCTCCACCCTCACGGTCACGTTCTTCGACGTGGGACAAGGCGATGCGGCACTGGTGCGCTCCCCGGCGGGAGCCTCGATCCTGATCGATGGCGGTCCGGACCCCGACCTCGTGGTCCGCAAGCTGGCAGCACTGGGAGTCAGGCGCCTCGACCTGATCGTAGCGACCCACCAACACGCCGATCACGTCGGAGGGTTGCCCTCCGTGCTCGCCAGGTTCCCGGTGGGACTCGTGCTCGATCCGGGCTGTCGAGACGACGCGCCGGCGTACGCCGCGTTCCTGTCGGCCGTCCGGTCCGCTGGTGTTTCGTTCCGGCATCCCCGTTCCGGCGCAAGCTTCCTGCTGAGTGATGTTTCGGTCCAAGTCCTCGGGCCCGAGCGCTGCTTCGATGGAACGAACTCAGACCCGAACAATGACTCGCTGGTTCTGAGGGTCGTCGTAGCTGGGAGCGCTGTGCTCTTTCCGGGTGACGCAGAGCAGCCCAACCAGGGTGACCTCCTGCGTGACGAGATCGCGCTCCTCCCCGCCCAGGTGTTGAAGGTTCCGCATCACGGAGGAGCCACCTCCAACCCTTCCTTCTTCAAGGTCGTGCATGCCGGCGTCGCCGTCGTGAGCGTGGGCCCGAACCGATACGGGCACCCGGTGGCCTCGGTGCTCGAAGAGCTTGCCCGAGACGGGATGCGCGTGTTCCGCACGGACCGGTCCGGCGATGTCACCGTCAGTTTCCGAAGAGGTGACGTCCTCGTGGACACCGAGACCTGATCGCGCCGCGCCTACAATCGGCCCATGGCTGAGGCCCCGTCCGTGGCGCTCTTCTGGGGTGATGACGCCTTCCTCCTGAAGCTCGCCGCGCTCACGCTCTTGGCGGAACGAGGGTCCCAGGCCACCGAAGTGGAGGGAGCCGACTGGCGAGGAGGAGAGCTCTCCGACTTGGCCACTCCCTCGCTGTGGGGTGAACGACGAGCCCTCCTCGTGACCCGGTGCGAGGGCCTCTCCGACACCGGGCAGCGTGAGCTGAAGACCTATCTGGGAGGCCCCGCACCCGACGCGCTCTGCGCCCTCACCTTGGTGACCCGAGGGAAAGGACCACCGCCGCTGGCGAAGTCGGTGCAGGCAGCGGGTGGGACCGTGCGCCATATTGCGCTGAAGCGCCAGGACCTGCCCACCTGGGTGACGGGACGGGCAGAGATACGAGGGATGAAGATGACCCGTCCGGCCGCGGCGGCGGTGGTCGGATCGATCGGCGAGGATACCTCGGCGCTGGACCAAGCGGTGGAGCAGCTCGCTGGAGCCTTCCCGGGGCAGACGATCGGGCCCGAGGAGGTCCGGGCGCAGTTCAAAGGTCTCGGAGAGCAGCGCGTGTGGGACCTGTGCGACCAGGCGTTGTCCGGCAGGCTGTCCGAGGCGTTGGTCACCCTCCGAGCTCTCCTCGAGGCAAAGGACGATCCGCTGTTGATCCTCGGAGGGATCGCCTCCAGGGTGCGGGACCTGGTCCGGATCCGGGGGTTGCCCGAGCGGATGCCATCGGCAGAGGCCGCCCGTGCCTCGGGCATCCGGTTCGAATGGCAGGTCCGCCGTTACCGGGAACAGGCCGCCCGGTTCACCGCACGGGAGCTGACCGTTGTCCACGGGTGGGTCGCCGAGGCGGATCGGGCCTTGAAGGGTGGCGTTCCCGGGGACGTGGTCCTGCCATCGCTGGTGGCAGTGATGGCAGGGGAGTCCGGGGCGGCGCTCGACGTGCCGGTCCGAGTGAGTCGCTGAGGAGGGCTGCCTCGCTACGAAGAGCTCTGCGAGGCGTTAACGGCTCGGGCCAGTCGCGACTTACGCCGAGCCGCCGCGCGCTTGTTCAGGGCGCCCTTGGCCACGGCCCGGTCGATCTCTCGCGAGGCGCGCCTCAGCTCGGTTCGGGCGGCCTCGGGGTCGCCCGCCGCCGCTGTCGTTCGTACCTTTTTCGCGTAGGTCTTGAGGGCGGTCTGCACGGTCTTGTTGCGAAGCTCTCGCGCGGGGTTCTGACGGATTCGCTTGATCTGCGACTTGATGTTCGCCACGGGCGAGGATTGTAGCAGCGCGATCCCCGCCGGCCGCCGAGCGGTCGCGTACCCTAGCCGCCGATGGACCAGCAACGCATCCGGAACTTCTGCATCGTGGCCCATATCGACCACGGCAAGTCCACGCTGGCCGACCGGTTCCTCGAGCTGACCCACGCCGTGTCCGAACGCCAGATGCGCGATCAGTACCTCGACCGCATGGATCTGGAGCGTGAGCGCGGCATCACCATCAAGGCCCAGGCTGTTCGGTTGCGTCACGAGACCGGCGGGGTGGAGTACGAGCTCAACCTGATCGACACGCCGGGGCACGTCGACTTCACATATGAGGTCTCGCGAAGCCTGGCGGCCTGCGAGGGCGCCATCCTGCTGGTGGACGCCGCCCAGGGCATCGAGGCCCAGACGCTCGCCAACTACCACCTGGCGAAGGATGCCGGGCTTGCGATCGTTCCAGCCGTGAACAAGACCGACCTTCCTCAGGCCAATCCGGACGAGGTGGCGGCCGAGCTGGCCGAGCTGGTGGAAGTGGACCCGGCCGACGTGTTCCGCCTTTCGGCGAAGACCGGGGCGGGGACGGCCGAGCTGCTCGACGCGGTGATCTCCCGGGTACCCCCGCCATCCGGTGACGCCGGCGGTCCCCTTCGCGCGCTGATCTTCGACTCGAGCTACGACACGTACCGCGGCGTGGTGGCGTACGTCCGGGTGGTGGACGGCGAGATCCCCGGACGGTCCCGGATCCTGCTCATGTCGAGCAAGGTGAGGTCCGAATCAGAGGAGGTCGGGGTGTTCGCGGCCGAAGCCACTCCCGTCCCGTCCCTCACCGCGGGTGACGTCGGATATCTGATCATCGGGGTGAAGGATGTCAGTCTGGCCAAGGTTGGCGACACCGTGACGCTCATCGACCGGCCAGCTGCCCGTCCCCTCCCCGGATACCGCGAGCCCAAGCCGATGGTGTGGAGCGGCCTCTTCCCCGCCGAGGGGACCGACTATCCGCTCCTGCGCGATGCCCTCGACAAGCTGAAGCTGTCCGATGCGGCGTTGGTGTACGAGCCGGAGTCCTCCCGCGCACTGGGTTTCGGGTTCCGGTGCGGGTTCCTGGGCCTGTTGCACATGGACATCGTCAAGGAGCGGCTGGAACGGGAGTTCGGCCTCGAGGTCATCGCTACCGCCCCGAACGTGGAGTTCCGGGTCATCCGGGGGACCGAGGTCATCTCGGTGCACAACCCCTCCGAGATGCCCCAGCCGGGCACCTACGACTACGTCGAGGAACCCTACGTGGTGGCCACGGTGGTCACGCCGTCGTCCTACCTCGGGGCCGTCATGGAGCTCTGCCAGCAGCGGCGGGGATCACTGCAGGATCTTCGGTACCTCTCGCCTGAGCGAGCCGAGATCCATTACCTGCTACCGCTGGCGGAGATCATCTTCGACTTCTTCGACCAGCTGAAATCGCGGACCAGGGGGTACGCATCGCTCGATTACGAGCACTGGGGCTACGAACGGTCCGACCTGGTGCGAGTTGACGTGTTGCTCCAGAGCGAGCCCGTCGATGCGTTCTCCTCGGTGGTGCATCGGGAGAAGGCATACGCCTACGGCAGGGCCATGACCGCCCGATTGCGCGAGTTGATCCCGCGCCAGCTCTTCGAGGTGGCCATCCAGGCCGCCATCGGCAACAAGATCATCGCCCGAGAGACGGTCCGCGCCAAGCGGAAGGATGTGCTGGCCAAGTGCTATGGCGGAGACATCACGCGGAAGCGCAAGCTGCTCGAGAAGCAGAAGGAAGGGAAGAGACGGATGCGAAGGGTCGGCCGGGTCGACGTGCCGCAGGAGGCGTTCATCGCAGCGCTCAGGCTCGATCGCGAGCCCGAGGGAGTGAAGAAATGAGCCGCGAAGCTGCCGGACTCTATGTCCACGTCCCGTTCTGCTTGACCAGATGCGGGTACTGCGACTTCAACACCTACGCGGGACTGGACCACCTGAAGAGCGGCTACGTCGACGCTCTTGCCGCCGAAGCCGAGATGTGGTTGGACGACTGGAGTGGGACGTCGTTCGTTTCCGTTTTCTTCGGTGGCGGGACGCCCACCACATTGCCCGCGGCAACTCTGGCCCACCTCCTGAACGCATTCCGCACCTGGTGCGAGCTGGCTTCGGGGGCAGAGATCACCTCGGAGGCCAACCCGGACACCGTGGACCAGCCATACCTTTGCGCATTGCTCGACGGCGGCGTCACCCGGCTGTCGATGGGCGTCCAGTCCTTCGACCCCGTGGTGCTCGAATCCCTCGAACGCGTGCACTCCCCGGACTCGGCGCGCCGGGCGTTCGCGGCGGCTCGCTCGGCGGGTTTCGCCGACGTGAACCTCGATCTGATCTATGGCGCGAACGGAGAGTCACTGCGCTCCTGGTGCAGGACGCTCGAGGAGGCCGTCTCGCTCGGCCCCGAGCACCTCTCTTGCTACGCGCTCACGGTGGAGCCCTCGACGCCCCTCGGGCGGAGCGTCGCCGCCGGGCTGGTTCCCACACCCGACGCCGACGTCCAGGCCGAGATGTACGCGGCCACCTGTGAGGTCCTCGCGGGCGCAGGCTACGAGCACTACGAGGTGTCGAATTGGGCGACCCCCGGCCACCGGTGCATCCACAACCTCGGGTACTGGGAAGGCCGGCCGTACGTCGGGATCGGCGCCGGTGCGCACTCCTATCGAGGCGGGCTGCGGTGGTGGAACGTGCGACCGCCCGCACAGTACCTTGAGATGGTGGCGAGGGGCGAGCGGCCGATCGGCGGCGAGGAACGCCTGTCTGATGAGGACCGCCGGCTGGAGCGCTTGTTGCTCGGGCTTCGGACGGCAGACGGAGTGCCACCCGAATGGGTCGAGCCGGACCGGGCCACTGAGTTCGTGACCGCGGGCTTGGCCGAGCGACGAAACGGAAGGCTCTCACTGACCGACCGCGGGATGTTCCTGGCGAACGATGTCGTGCTGGAGTTGGGCTGACCCGATCTCAGAAGTCGAGACAGGGATCGCCCGGTGGGACGAACGGCCGATCCGGATCGAACGGTGCCGTGTAGTCCCTCACGGAGACGACGGCGAACTGCCCCAATCCGTCCTTCCCGGGGGAGAACGAGAACCTGGTCTCGTGGACCTTCCACGTGGTTTGGTCAGAGGAGAGGACCGTCCCGGTGGTCCCGGTGGACACGACCTCCCGAGAACCTCCCTTGGGGGTGGTGCAGGTCAGGTACCCCTGGTGTATGACCGAACCGCCCAGGTCGAATTGAGCCGACGCTCCGGGCGGGAAGCCGGGAGGTGAGCCCGGCGGCGCGATCTTCGCCGGATGATGCCCGAAGATCTCGCTGGTCGGCAGCTCGAAGACCTCCACGAACTCCGTCGAGGCTCCCGCGGAGTACACGAGGAAGAATTCGTCCTTCCCGTCGCCGTTGAGGTCACCGGCGCCCCGAGCCTCGCAGACGCTCTGGCAGTCCGGGAGCGACACGGCTCCGGCAGCCCCGCTTGCCCACTGCACGTTGAGCGAGAACGTCCCGCCCTTGAGCCGGCAAATGGAAGCGGTATCGAGCTGCCCGTCCCCGTCGAAGTCCCCGTTGACCCAGGACGTGGCGCACCTCGGCAGCGGCCAGGCCGGCGTGGGGCTGGGTGTCGGCTGTGGGCGTGGGGAAGGGCTCTCGGTCGGCGACGGCGACGCACCCACAGGCACCGGTTGCCAGGACGGTGCGAAGTCATCTGCCCGGTTACGAGTCAGGTTGGTCTGTCCAGTTCCGTCGTCGTTCATGACGTAGATC
>VAYC01000189.1 GCA_005885025.1 Actinomycetota bacterium
TCGGCGTGAACATCTATCCGAACCTGGTCACCTTCCAGCAGTCAGACGTGGGATGGATCACCAAGCCAACAGGCAAGAAGGCGATCAGGAGATGCCCGTCGGCCGGCTCGTTCAAGCTCGGGAAGCAGACCGCTCTCCTGAACGACGACGGCGTCACGCTCTCCTCCACCCCGGAGCCTGCTCAGCAAGCCGATCCTTCGTCCACCGGCTGGATCGTCTCGGTTCCTGACCCCACGAACTCCGGCGCAACGGGCGACAAGCTGGAGCTGTACAAGGTGACCAGGAACCAGAACGGCACTGCCAACATTCAGAAGGTGGGGACTCCGGTCGCCGTTGCCCACTACTCGCCGCCCCCGCCGGCCCCCCAGCAGGGGACCGCCCATACGATCGACACGCTCGACGGACGGCTCATCCACGCGGTCTCGGCGGTTGACCCCGCCCATGGGACCGCCACCGCCTTGTGGACGTCGCACGCGGTGTTCGGAGGTTCGGGGTCGGAGGTCCGCTGGTACGAGATCGACGTTGCCAACGCCGCACTGTTCCAGTCGGGGACGGTGAACGACCTCTCGCTCTACGCCTTCAACGGGTCGGTGTCCTCCGATCGCGTCTACCGGTCGAGTTCGCAGAAGGGCTTCGGGAACAACCTGGTCGTGAATTTCTCGACCTCCTCGCCCACCGCGTACCCGGCCATCCAGATGGTGTCGAAGGTTGGCTCAAATCCCCAGTCGGGGTTCGTGTTGGTCAAGCAGTCGCCGGGGCCCGAGGACGGGTTCGATTGCTTCGAACTCGGGAAGTGCCGGTGGGGGGACTACTCCGGCGCCGCGCCCGACCCGGCCGCGCCGCTCACCGGGACGGTCGGCAAGGTTTGGATGGACAACATGTGGGCCAGCGGGAACATCGACCCCTTGAATGCCACCTGGCGCACCTGGATCTGGGCAGCCACGCCGTAGGGGAAGTGAGGTTCGGCATGCCCGCACGGAGCGCCGGCTCCGCCTGGAGCCGGCGCTCTTCGTTGCACCCATGGCGGGTGCTGCCCGCACAGCCGCGGACCACCCGGTACCCTGAGTGGGCCACATGGGCGCAATCATCTCTCGCAGGCAGTTCCTCATCGGCGTGGGTGCTGCCTTCGTGGCCTCGGCGTGCACGGGGGGAGGCTCGAAGCCCAAGCCGCAGGGATCGGGCTCGCTGATCTCGGTCCTGTCGACCGGGTCGCCATCCAACCCGGGTAAGACCTACTTCGGCTTCGGGCTCGTCACCAATACCGGGGAGGTCGTGACCGGCGGGTCGCCGCGTGTCTGGCTGGCCAAGGACCTCACCGCCCACCCGCTGGGACCCTTCCCCTCCACCTGGTACCCGTTCGCCCCGGCGAGCGCTTTCGACGACACCGCTCCCCGCAGCGCCCTGCCAGGAACCTACGCGACGACGCTGGACGTCCCGGGTCTCGGGAGCTGGCTGGTGGCCGCCACCCTTTCCGAAGGCTCAGACAGACTCTTCGGCCAGGCCGTTCTCCAGGCCACCGATGAGCAGCTGCCCGCGGCGCTCGGCTCGAAGGCCATCTCGACGAAGACGCCCGTGGCCCACACCCTCAAGGGGCTCCGACAGATCTGCACGCGCCCGCCGCCCGATCCCATGCACTACATCTCCCTGGACCAGGCACTCAAGAACGGCAAGCCGACGGTGGTCAGCTTTGCCACTCCCCTGCTGTGCGAGAGCATGTTGTGCGGGCCGGTCGTCGACGAGCAGTTGCTGGTCTACCAGCAGATCGGGAAGGACAAGGCCAACTTCATCCACGTGGAGGAGTTCCTGCCCGGTGAGGACTTCACTCCGCCCCCGGCCACGGTCGAGAACCGGTCCCCGGCCTTCAAGAAGTGGGGCTTCGAGACCGAGCCCTGGACCATCGTGATCGACCGGAAGGGCGTCATCCGGGGCAGGTTCGAAGGACCCATCACCGCGCCCCAGATCGAAGCGTTCCTCCAGCCGCTCCTGTAGGCGGAAACGCCTCGTCGATCAGGACTCTGCGCTACCCTCGCCACGCCATGGCCATGACCTGCCGTCTTTACCGGCACGGGCAACTCGAGTCGGCCGAATTCGAGCCTGCGCAAGCCAGCGAACTCCTGAAGGACCCCGCCCTCCTCCTGTGGCTCGACATCGAGGGACCCACTGAGGAGAACATGGCGATGTTGGGTCGGGAGTACGGCTTCCACGAACTGGCCCTCGAGGACTGCCTCCATCCGCATCAACGACCGAAGATCGAGCAGTACGGCTCCTACTACTTCCTGGTGGCCTACGCGGTCAGCGCCGGCGGCGGCGAGCTCCAGGGGCACGAGCTGGCCGCCTTCGTCGGCCACAACTACCTGATCACCGTCCGCAAGGACCCGCCGTACGACCTGGCGGAAGTGGTCAAGCGCTCGAAGGCGCACACGGAGCTGTGCGAGGAGGGCGGCGCCTACCTCCTCTATCTCCTCCTCGACGAGATCGTGGACGGGTACTTCGACGCCCTGGACCGCCTGGAGGACCTGTCGGAAGAGGTCGAGGACGCGGTCTTCAGCGAACAGGCGACGCCCACCGCAGACGAGGTGGGACGCCAGACGCAGATCTTCCAGCTCAAGAAGCAGCTCCTGAAGTTCCGTCGCGTGGTGTCCCCGCTTCGCGAAGTCCTCGACGTCATGCAGCGACGAACCATCGACGTGGTGAGCGCGCCGCTCGAGCCGTATTACCGGGACGTGTACGACCACGTCCTGCGGGCGACGGACTTCCTCGACAACCTTCGCGACATCCTGTCCTCCGCGTTGGAAGCGCACCTGGCCGTGGTCAGCAACCGGCTGAACGAGATCATGAAGCGACTGACGTCGTGGGGCGCCATCATCCTGGTGCCCACGCTGATCGCCGGGATCTACGGGATGAACTTCCGTCACATGCCCGAGCTGAACTGGGTCTTCGGGTACCCCTTCGCGCTCGGGCTGATGGTGGCCTCCGGCCTGCTCCTGTACAGGGCGTTCAAGCGCCGCGGCTGGGTCTGAACCGTCAACTTCACGTCCCTGGCGCCTGGCTCAAGGCCGGGGCGATCTCGGCCGCATCGGCCCCGGGCAGGAAGACCCGAAAGGACGCTCCCCCGCCGCCTCGATCCTCGACCCACGCTCTTCCTCCGTGAAGCTCGGCGAATCGGGCGACCAGAGAAAGACCGATCCCGACTCCCGGAGAGTGAGGGGTCCGCCGGGGGCCCTGCCGGAAGGGCTCGAAGATCGCTTCTCTCAGGTCCTGGGGCACGCCCAGGCCCTCGTCTTCCACGGCCAGCAGGAGGCCTCCATCCTGGGACTCGGCCCGCACCCATACGCGGGTTCCCGCCGCGGTATGCCGCGCCGTGTTCGCCAACAGATTCTCCAGGATCCGCTCGACCTTGGGCGCATCGATCGGTACCACGAGCGGCTGCACCTCGAGGATGACGGGGTGGTCTCCGAACAGGTCGGTGGTCTCCACGACCCGCCGGACCAGCTCGGCCACGTCCGTGGGCTGCCGGTTCGGCTGGACGATGCCGCGGGCGAGCCGGTCCAGGTCCAGGAGGTCGGAGAGAAGGCGTTCGAGCTTGCGGGCGTTCGTCACGAGCGGGCCGAGCAGATCCTGCCAATCCTCGACGGACAAGGAGATGTCCTTTCGCTGCAGGGTCAGGGCGATTCCCAGGACGGCGGCCAACGGAGTCCTCAGCTCGTGCGATACGGCATCGAGAAACGTGTTTTTCATCTCGTCCAGCGCTCGAAGACGCTGGGCGGCCTGTTGCAGCTCGTCGAACCGGCTCGCGTTCCCGAGCGCCAGCGAGGTGATGTCGGCCATGCCCTGGGCGAGGGCCAAGTCCCGCTCGCCGAACCGGGCGCCCTCCGACGGCGACAGGATCGCGATGGCCCCCAGATTCTCCGGCTCCCACCGGAGGGGCGCCACCAAGACCTCTCCGTCAAAGTCGAAGAGCCGATATTGCCTGGGCACGTTCGCCACGACTTCCTGGGCAAGGATGAACGGCTCATCGACCGAGTGGAAGAACTCCATGGCCACCTGCCCAGGCACCTCTGGAGGATCCTCCGGCGCCGTCTCGAGGAGTGGACCGAGCATCCACCTGAACCCTCCAGTGGCGGGATTGCGGACATAGACGTGCACGCCGGCGCATTCGATCTGCGCGGGGATCGAGGCAACGGCCTGGGCGAGCACCTGTCGAACGCCGTGCATCCTCGTCAACGCCTGCGAGAACTTCAGGAGCCCCTGCGAGGCGCTCGCCTGCTGGCGCTCTTGCTCCAGGAGCCTGGCGTTCTCGATGGCCACGGCGGCGTGGGAGGCCAGCACCTCCAGGACTCGCTGATCTTCCCCGTCGAACTGGTCGATCCCGAGCTTCGCCAGTGCGACGGTCCCGATGATCCTTGCGCCATAACGAAGCGGGACAACCAGGAGCGACTCGTCCAGCTCGGGCGTCCCTGCAATGAGTACGGCATACGGATCGACGTTGGTGTTCGGTGCGTAGTAGGACTCACCAGAGACCGCGACCCGCCCGGTAACCCCTTCCCCCACGCGGAGGACGAGGGCATCGAAGGTTTCCCCCTGGTACGCGGAGAGTTCACCGCGGAAGGCGATCGGGACGAGGGTCTTCCCATCTTCTGAGATGAGGTGGACCCGGCAGTTGTGGTAGTCGATGAGGGCACGAAGCTCGCCGGTGATGGCCTCCGCGATCTGCCCCACGTCGT
>VAYC01000190.1 GCA_005885025.1 Actinomycetota bacterium
GACGAGGTGCTTCGGATCGTGGGTCTCGAGCACGCCGCTGGAAAGAAGGTCAAGGCCTACAGCCAGGGCATGCGCCAGCGGCTGGGCATCGCGCTGGCGCTCCTGGGCGAACCCGAGCTGCTGGTATTGGACGAGCCCACCAACGGCCTCGACCCACAGGGCATGCGAGAGGTTCGGCTCCTGCTGCGCGGGCTGGCCGACGCGGGGACCACGGTCTTCGTGTCGAGCCACCTGCTGTGGGAGGTCGAAGCCATGTGCGATCGCGTCGGAGTGCTGGCGGGTGGACGGCTGGTGGCCGACGGCCCTCCGTCGCAGCTCAGGCCGGCGGCGAATCAGCTCCGGATCGAGGTGGACGACGAGGCGAAAGCCCGGGTCATCCTGGCTTCGGTCGAAGGGGCCAGGCTCGACGCGGGCGATCCGGAACAGCGAGGGGTCCTGCGAGTCGAGCTTGCTCCTCCCGCCACGGCCGCTGGGCTGAACGCCGCTCTGGTCGCAGGCGGCGTCGCCGTGAGCGCCCTGGTCCCGGAGCAGGAGAGCCTGGAGGACGTCTTCGTCAAGCTGGTGGAGGGCGCCGATGTTCCTCGTTGAGATCGGCAAGGCCCTCCACCGGGTTCGGACGTGGGTGTTCGCCCTTGGCCTCGCCGGACTGGCGATCCTCCCCGTCGTGGTCCTGGCCACTTCCTCCCACCAGAGCGGCGGCCCCTTGTTCTTCGACCAGCTTCGGCATAGCGGGATGCTGGCGGCGCTCACGGTGATCGTTCTCATCCAGCCCTTCTTCCTCCCCCTGGGGACCTCGCTCCTGTCGGGAGAGGCCATCGCGGCCGAGGCCGCCGGAGGGACCCTTCGGTATCTGGTGACGCGACCAGTGGGCCGGGTCCGGCTGGTCCTGCACAAGTACGCGTCGGTCGTGGCACAGGTGGGGGCCGCGGTGGTGTGGGTGATGGTGGTGGGCCTCATCGCGGGGGGGCTGGCGTTCGGCTATGGCCGCCTGCCCACGCTCTCGGGGACGACCCTGGGCCCGGGAACTGCCGCCATCCGGATCGCCGCCAGCGGCGCTTACGCGGTGTGCGGCATGGCCGGGCTCGCAGCCATCGGACTGTTCCTGTCGGCGCTCACCGACTCCGGGCTGGGGGCCGCCGTCGCCACCATGGCCCTGGCCATCACGAGCCAGATCGTCGACGGGCTCTCCTCGCTGCACGCCGTCCACCCCTATCTGTTCAGCGACCGGTGGTTCGCGTTCGTGGGCCTGTTCCGATCACCCGTGGAATGGGGCGAGATCCTGAGCGGACTGTTCGTCGACGGCGTCTACGTCGCGATCTTCCTTGGCGCAGCGGTGTGGGTGTTCTGGCGGAAGGACGTCGTCTCTTAGTCGCTTCGGTTCTGCGACTGCCCGGAGACTCGGCCGAACTCTTCGATCAGGCTCGCCAGCGACGCGATCCTGTCGCTGAGCGGAGAGAAGGATTGCTCCATGCGGGAGGGGAGTTCGCTCGCCGCGGCTCGGAAGCGTTCGACGGTGGGAACCATGGCCGCAGCGATGTCCTGGAGGCTGCGCTTCCACGAGGTCATCCGATCGGCCTCGTCGGCCACCCGTTCGGCCTCCGCTCGTACCTCGTCCGCCACGCGCTCCCCGTGATCGCGTCGCTCGGCGACAGCGTCCAGCTCTTGGCGAAGCCGCCTGACCTGCTCTTCCATGCGGACCTTGCGCTCGTTGGCTTCGGCCACCATCTTCTCGAGCTCGGCGATCCGGGTCTCGGAGGCGCGGATGCGCTTCTCGGCCGTGCGCAGCATCGTGTCGCGGTCGGCCAGCAGCTGCTGGACGTCTGACTTGCGGTAACCGAAGATCCCCTTGCCCATTTCCGCGGACCCGCCGACCGTGGACGAGCCAGCCGACATCACGAGCTACCGCTCGCGAAGTCGTCCCAGCTCGTCACCCCGCTCGAGTCGCCGGGACCGTTGGACCCAGCCTCGAATCCCAAGGGGCTGGGGGAGGAGGTTCCATCGGGTGGCAGCGGGCTCGGAGCGGCCGGCCGATCGGGAGCCTGCGAGCCCAGGGCCGTGGTCAGGTTGTCGATCTGGCGGACGACCACGGACGCGTGCGATGCCAACGGACCGAGGACGTCGTTGATCTGCTTCGGGACCGCTTCCATGTCCTTGCGGAATTCCGAGAAGGCCGACCACATGGCCTGGATCAGCTTCTCGGTCTGGCGGCTCCATGACGCGAGCCTGGCGGCCTCAGCTTCCACGCGGCGGGCCCGCCGGTCGACTTCGGCCAGCTGGTCCCTCGCCTTCGCCTCGGCCTCCTCGATGATGCGCTTGGCGGTGCCGTCCGCGGACTGCAACAGGGCACTCAGGTGGTCCGCGACCGACCTCGTGCTGACGTCTGTGGTGGACGGGGCACCCATGCCCGCATCGGTCGGCCGGCTGTCCGTCACCCAGCCGTCATGCGGCGTTTCAGCTTGCTCCGGACCGCTTCCGAACTCCTCGTAGCTCTGCGCCATGACTCAACCCCCTCGTCGTTCCTCGGCGACTTCCCTATCGGCATCGAAGGGCCCCTGGTTCAGTCCCCCGGGCTCCTCCCCTATGTGGGGCGGGCGTGGAGCCGACCGATAGCATCTTCGGCGTGCCTCCTCGCAAGGTGATCCTGTGGGACGTCGATGGGACGCTCCTGTGGATCGGGGCGGCCACGCGCCAGGCGTTCGACCGGGCCGTGGCCTCCGTGCTGAGGCAGGCCGTCGGGGACCATGGTGTCTCGTTCGGGGGGAAGACCGATCCCCAGATCGCCCTGGAGATCATGTCGGAGCTCTCCGTTTCCGACGACGAGGCTCGTCGCCACCTCCCCGGCGTGCTCCAGGCGCTGGAACGAGAGATGGAGTTGTCCGTCGACCTCCTGAGGCAGGACGGTCGCGTCCTTCCCGGCGTCCTCGAGCTGCTGCGGCGGTTGGACCGAGCGCCGTACGTCACGCAGTCGGTCCTCACGGGGAACACCGAGGCCAACGCACGCTTGAAGGTCGGTGCCTTTGGGCTCGACCAGTATCTCGACCTCGAGGTGGCCGCTTTCGGTAGCGACCACGCGGACCGGAACGAGCTGGTGTCGGTGGCGCTGGAGAAACTGGAACGACTTCGCGGGTGGCGCCCAGCGCCAAAGGACGTGTGGATCGTCGGCGACACGGCGCTCGACCTGGCCTGCGCCCGTTCGGCGGGAGCTCGGTGCCTGTTGGTAGCGACCGGGCGGGTGGCGTTCGACGAGCTGGCCGAGGCCGGGGCCGACGCCACGCTGCCCGACCTCAGCGACGTCGATGCAGCCCTGCGCCTGCTGTTGTCGTCTGCCACGGTGCCGCGATGACAGAAGCGAGGTCACTCGCCCCGCCGGAGGGCTATACCACGCGGGCCGCTACCTGGGTTGACCTTCGGGGCGTGACCGAACTCTTCCACCACGCTGACCTGGCGGATTGGGGCGAGGTCGATGTAACCGAGGTGGCCATTCGGCACGACTGGGAGGATCCCCATCTCGACCTGGCCAGCGACACGTGGTTGGTGTTCGAGGAAACGAGCGGCGGTGCTGCGGAAGCCCCGATCGCTTATGCGTCATTGCTCGCGCTCGATGCCCACCGCCAGCTGCAGGCGTGGGGCGTGGTGCACCCCTCGCATCGCGGGCGAGGAGTTGGCTCGCACCTGCTCGACGTGATGGAGGCGCGGGCAGCGGAGCATCCACCGCTTGCGCCTCCGGATGGGGAGATCTCTCTCCGGCCGGGCGTGATCGGTCCCGACGCGGCGGCGCATCGGTTGGTGGAAGCGCGCGGATACCGCCCGGTGCGCCATTTCTGGCACATGGACGCGCCGCTGACCGACGACCTGGCTCCTCCGCGGGCGATCGAAGGCGTGCGGCTGCGGCCCTTCGTGTTCGGGGAGGACGACCGGACCTTTCACGCTGCGATCCAGGAATCGTTCGCCGACCACTGGGGCTTCGTGCAACGAGGTTTCGACGAGTGGGCGGAGCACCGATTCCACGAGTCGGCGTTCGACCCCGATCTCTGGTTCGTGGCCGAGTGCGGTGGGGACGGACGATCAGGGAGTCGCTCGGGTCGGCATGCTGGGGGTACGTCCCGCCTGGCGAAAGCGAGGGATCGGGGAAGCGCTGCTCCGCCTCGCATTCATCGAGTTTCGCCGGCGAGGCTACGATCGCGTCGGGCTCGGCGTCGACTCGACGAACGAGACGGGAGCGACGGCCTTGTACGAACGGGTCGGCATGAAGGTCACCCGCCAGTTCGATGTCTACGAGAAGCGACTTCGGTAATCGCTCGGTAGACTCACGCCATGCTGACCGAAGGGAGCATCGCGCCCGATTTCACCCTGCCCGACCAAAACGGCAACCCCCTGTCGCTGTCCAACCTCCGAGGCCGCTGGACTGTGCTGTGGTGGTTCGCCAAGGCATTCACGTCCGGTTGAACGATCGAGATCCAGGGGTTCCGTGACCGAGCCCCCGAATTCCAGGAGGCAGGGATCGAGGTTCTGGGCATCTCGTTCGACGAGCCCGAGCAGAACCGGGCGTTCGCCGAGAAATACGGGTTCCCGTTCCGACTGCTGTCCGACGTCGATCGGAAGGTGGGCGAGCTGTACGAAACGACGCGTGAAGGCGACAACCACCCGGAGTTCGCCAGGCGCCTCACCTACCTCATCGATCCCGAGGGCAGGATCGCCAAGGCGTACAAGGTGACCGACATCGCCGCCCACCCCGGGCAGGTCCTCGAGGACTTCCGCCGGCTCACGGCGGGCGCGAAGGCGTGAGGGGCTGAGAGCCGCCCATGCCGAAAGGGATCCGCCGGGACGAGGTGGAGCGGCTGCTCTCGGAGGGCGCGCAGCTCGTCGAGGTGCTGCCCCGCGAGGAATACGAGGAGGAGCACCTCCCCGGCGCCCTCAACATCCCCCTGCCGAGGCTCGACAAAGAGGCTCGGGAGCGGCTGGACCCGAACCGGCCGGTCATCGTGTACTGCTGGGACTCGGCCTGAGACATCAGCCCGCGAGCCGCGTGGCGGCTCGAGAGCCTGGGGTTCCAGGAGGTCTACGACTACGAGGCGGGCAAGTCTGACTGGCTGGCGGCCGGCCTGCCCTCGGAAGGTGCAATGGCCCGCCTGCCGCGGGCCGGGGACGTGGCCCGGAAGGACGTTCCCACCTGCTCGCTCGAA